>NZ_AUPM01000012.1 GCF_003265365.1 Petrotoga sp. 9PW.55.5.1
AATTTGCTTTTAGCAAATTATATGTACACACCCTGAAATTCCCCCTTCCTCGAAGGGGTGGATGCAGCGTTTTATGCTGCAGACAGGGTAGTCACTCTTTAATTTGCTTTTAGCAAATTGAAAATCCAATTCAAAAGCAACTACCCCGTCTGTGACAAAAAGCGTCACAGCCACCCCTTCAAAAAGGGGAATAAAAGCCAATAGACCTCTCAAGAAAGGAATTAAACCTAAATCTTTTGCAAGAGATAAATTAATACTTATTTAGTAAGTTTTATGATTTCACTCTAAAATTTCTTTTAATTCGTCGATGGTTATTTTCAAAATATTTTTCTTTATCTTATTAATCTTTTCTTCGCTTGCTTTCTTTATTTTTTCTTCTAACTCTTTATCGAATTCTTCTCCAAATTTTTGATTTAGTATTTCTAATACTAATTCCTTTTTTCCTTCCAATTTTGCTTCTTCTCTATCTCTTTTAGCTATCTTTTCTAAAGTATCAAACATTGTTGATGCCTCCATTTCTTCTATCTCTTTAAATTCTTCTATGTCTTCTTTGAATCCAACTCTTTTTTTGAATAGTTCTATGAATGCCTTTTTGTGTCTGTTGAATTTTTCTTGTTCTTCTTTTGGCATGTTTTCTACTATCTCTTTGCTTATTCTTATTAGCTCTTCTATGCTTTTTACCTTTAAATTTGGCTTGTCTATTAATAGCATTATCCCAAGTGTATTGTTCATCTTTATCAAAGTTTCTTGTTTTATGTTTTTTAAACTTACTAATTCATAGTTCGTTATTCCATAATCTATTGGCCTCACCCCCTGTTATTGGAGAATAAATAAAGAAATCTTACTTTTTCACAAAAATGGTTTTGGAATTAAAACAATTATTATCATCAGAAAAGATTCCACTAAATTTACTAGGTGTCATATAATTCAAAGAACTGTGTGGTCTTAAGTTATGATAAAAGAATATATATGCGTTGCAAGATACTCTCACCAACAAAGAACAACCTTAGCGAACTCTTTTAAATGCTTTTCACTGTTAAGATATTCTTTAACAAGTTGCAGCTTTAAATCAATAGAATAAACCTTTTTCCTTTTTACCCCTTGACTTTTTACCAATTAGCTTTTATGCATTTGCTCTAATATTCAAAATTTCTCCATCTTCAACTAATTCCTCTTTTCCTGCTAGACGCCATAGGCCGTTTTCCTTAACTTTTTCTTCACTACCGTATTTTATTAAATCATTATATTTCATTACTTCTGCCCTTATGAAGTTTTTCTCAAAGTCAGAGTGTATTTTTCCAGCTGCTTCTTTCATTGTACTTCCCTTTTTTACAGTCCATGCTCTTACTTCGTCTTTACCTACAGTAAAAAAAGAAATTAACCCAACATGATTATACACAATTTTTGCTAATCTATCAATACCAGGCTCTTCTATCGATAATTCTTCTAAAAACATCTTTTTTTCATCTTCGCTTTCTAATTCGTTTATTTCTGTTTCTATCTTTCCGTCTATTTCAATATATGCAAAATTTTGATTTTTACATTCTCCAAGAATTTCTTGCTTAAATTCGTAAAATTTATTTGAAAACTGTTCATCGTCCACATTTATACATACTATAATTGGTTTTAAGGTAAATAAAGATAAAGAACTAATTACTTTTTTCTCTTCTTCGGTAAGCTCTATTTTTGATAAAAATGTTTCCTGTTCTAAGAATTCTTTCAACTTTCCTAAAACTTTTTCTTCCTGTTCTTCTAATTGAGAAACCTTTGTCTTCTTTTTTTGCATTTGAAGTCTTTCCAAACGGTTTTCGACTACTTCTAAATCTCTAAAAATTAATTCTGTTTGTAAAATTTCAAGTTGCCTAATCGCGTTATTTGCGCCTTCTGGCCAAGGAACGGATGGATTTTCAAAAGCCCTTATAACCAATAACAAGGCATCTACCGTTTGAATCATTTGAAAGATCCTATTTTTTTCTTTTGGGTCTCCTTTATGATCATAACTTGGTATATCTATAAAATCTAAAGAAGCAAAAACAATTTTTTTAGGGTCATATAATTTTGCCAGAGAAAGAACTCTGTTATCTTTTATTTGAGCGGTTCTCTTTATTATTTCTCTTTTAAAACTATCTTCTATCTTTGTATTTGTTAAGAGTGAAAAAATAGTAGATTTTCCTGTTAAAGGCAGACCAAAAATTCCTATTTCCAACTGTTTTTCACCTCTCTTCTCTTTTAACCGATTCCCAATATTCATCGAATTCCTTCAAATTTAAACTTTCAAATTCTTTTTTATCGTTTTCTATTATCTTTTCCATCTTATTAAATCTTTTGATAAATTTTTCTGTGGCTTTACGTAAAGAAACTTCGGGATCTACTTTTAAAAAGCGGGCTAAATTAACCAGGGCAAACAAAAGGTCACCAAACTCTTCTTCTACTTCTTTCCTATTTTTGGCGGCATTGAGCTCGTTTAGTTCTTCTTCCACTTTATCTTTTACATCTTTTATTTCAGTCCAATCAAATCCAACAGCTGCAGCATTTTCTTGAACACGACGGGCTAAAGATAAAGCTGGTAAAGCTTTGTTGAATTTACCTATCCTGCTATAATTTTTATTGCCTTTTTCTTGAGCTTTTATCTCTTCCCAGCGAGCATATGAATATCCTCTTTTATCTCCAAACACATGGGGGTGTCTTCTAACTAACTTTTGAATTAAGTTATCTATTACTTCTATAGTGTAAAAATCATTTTTTTCTTCAGCTATAACTGAATGAAAAACTACTTGTAAGAGAACATCTCCCAATTCCTCTTTAATCATTAATTTATCTTCTTCGTCTATTGCTTCTACTAATTCGTATGCTTCTTCTATTATATAGGGTTTTAAACTTTGATGAGTTTGTTCTTTATCCCAATCACAACCTTGTGGACCTCTCAATGTTTTCATGACTCTAACTAACTCTTCAAATCTGTTACCTAAATCCAAAGCGATACCTCCTATACGAAGCTAATCTTTATAAATCCACTCACTTTCTTTTTGTTTTCTTTTTTTGCTAAAATAAGATAGCAGCCACAAAGCAAGTATCACTGCTAAAATAATAGGTATTACATACTTAAATAAAATATTCAAAACAACATTTCTTCGCAATTCTTTCAATGCTGTTTGAGAATCTTCAGTTATGTATCCTCTACTTTCTGCAGCATTAAGAAAATATCTTGCAAGTTCGGAATTTTCTTTATTATCCCAATTATAATAAGCCATTCCAATCTTAGACATTAACCGGCCATTTTCTTTGTCGCTGTTTAAAGATTTCCTATAAAAATCGATTTTTCTTTCATAATTTTCTTCTATATCTCCTAAAAACTCATAAACCTGAGAATTTAAAATCGCACTTTTGGAATTTTCGATGGCTAAATTAGCTAGTTTTACAGATTCTTCTTCCCTTCCCAACTGATAAAACATTTTTGAAAAGAAAAAAAGAGTTTCTGGATTATTGCCTCCTATTCGCAAATAGGTATTGTATAGCTCTTCTATCATTTCAGTATCATTCAAAAGGAAACTAAATTCTACCAAAGTTTCTATGATTTTTTTATCATGATCATACTTAAAATAGATCTCTTTTAAATCATTATAAGCTTTTTCAGGGTCACCGTAAATATTAGATTTAAAAAGAACTTGTGAGCGGACATATACAGTAAGTGGTGTAGGTTCTCCAACAAGATTTTCTATTTTTTGTGTATATTCGAAAATAATTCTTGCTGCAGCAGGGTCTCGAGAATTTTGCCAGTATTGAAAATTGAAAAATAAAAACAATGAGTTTATAACTACGGAATCTGGAAAAACTTCTAAGGCGGTTTCAAATTTTTCTGCTGGATCTATATAGGCATATGGACTAATATTTTGTAAAATATTCAGAGTTAGTTCATCATCGGGAGGTAAAACTAAAGTTGATACATCAAGATTTTCAACGTACTTTGATAATCCTGTTTCCCATCTCTTTAATAAGCTTCCTAAAGTTTTTATATATGGGTCATTTGATTCATACATTGTATCAAGATCAACGTAGTAAACAAAATGGTCAAAATTGGTTGCATAAGTTAAGGCCACTAGAGTTAAAAAGAACACAAAAACAAAAGCTTTTTTATGCAAGACAGTCCTCCTCTAAATTATTTCGTAGTTGTTTTTTTCAAAAAAGTTTTTAAAAATACTTATACAATTATAACATAATGAATATTTATACAAAAGCATAAATTTTATTTTTTCTGGGAGTTTATAACTTTTGCAATATAGGCTCAAAATTAAGATGGAACAAAATTTATGATATAATATTAGTAGAATACGCAAACTTTATTCTATAATTTCAACAGGGGGTGTTTTAATGTATAAGAAAAAGAGTTTTGAAGAAATATTAAATGAAATATCCTCAGCAAAGCCAGCCCCCGCAGGAGGAACAGTAACAGCCTTAGTGGGTGCTTTAGCTTCTGCTTTAGGTTATATGATAGCGAATTATACAATTTCCGTGTCCAAGAATAAGAATTATGAAAATACATTAGAAATCTCTATGGAAAATTTAATAGATATAAAAGAAAAACTCATTGAATATTCTGAAGAGTCTTCTAAATATACTGAGAGGATAGAGAATATTAATAAGGGGCATGAAAGAGAGAAAGCTTTAAAAAGAGCCGCTTTATTTTCATTTAATATAGCGAAAGCCTGTTACAACATACTAAAAAATTGTTTTACCCTTTACAAATATGGGGATCCCGTTTTAAAGCCAGAAGCCAAGATCACCTGTTATATGGCATGGGCTGCAATGAGCTCTGCGATAATTTCTGTTAAAGCAAATCTTGAAGAAATAAGTAATGGAGAAGAAAAAGAAAATCTTCTAAACGATACTATAGAATTTCAAAATGAGGCAAATTCTTTGTTGGAAGAATTGAAGGAGGAAATGGGAAGTTAATGGAAGAAACTCCTATAAAGTTTGAATTATTACATGTTGATAAATATACAGGAGCTAGACGTGGGCGAATCATAACAAAAAGAGGAATAATTGAAACTCCAGTTTTTATGCCGGTTGGTACCAATGCTACGGTGAAGGGATTAACAAAATCAAATTTAGAAGAAATAAACTCTGAAATTATATTAGCAAACGCCTTCCATTTGTATTTAAGACCCGGATTAGAAGTACTGGATCATTTTAATGGGTTACACAATTTTATGAACTGGGAAAGGCCAATTTTAACTGATAGTGGAGGATTTCAAGTATTTTCTTTGCCGAATACTAAGCTAACAGATGAAAAAGTAATTTTTAAATCACCTTTAGATGGTTCAAAAATAGAGTTAACACCAGAGAAATCTCTGGATATTCAAAAAGTCATAGATTCTGATATTGCAATGGTATTGGATGTTTGTGTGAATTCAAAATCCAATTACGATACAGTTAAAGATAGCGTTATAAAAACTTTTAATTGGGCTTTAAGGTCAAAAGAGTATCATAATCATAAAACTCAAGCTTTATTTGGAATCGTTCAAGGTGGATTATATAAAGATTTAAGGGAGTTAAGTTTATCTCAAATAACCTCTTTGGATTTTGATGGATATGCTCTTGGTGGATTAGCTGTTGGAGAAAAGTATCAAGAATCTGAAAAGATATTAAACTCTTTTGGGAATAGATTACCAGAAAATAAACCAAGGTATATTATGGGAATAGGTTCTCCAACGATGATGTTTTTGTCTGTAGAAAATGGTATGGATATGTTTGATTGTGTCTTACCTACTAGAATGGGAAGGCATGGTACTGCCCTAACTTTTGAAGGAAAAATTAATCTAAAATCTTCCAATGTAAAATACGATGAAAAACCTATAGATGAACAATGCGATTGTTATACATGTAGAAATCATTCAAGAGGATATATACACCATTTATTTAAAAAGGATGAAATACTAGGAAAAGTTCTTTTAAGTATTCATAATCTTAGATTTAATATATTTTTGATTGAAAAGATGAGAACCGCAATAGAAAATGACGATTTTAAATATCTCAAGGAAGAGTTTTTCAATAATTCAACTTACTCACTCACCAACTAGGGGAAAAAGCTAATAAGGAGGGATCACCCGTGAAATCTTTTGTGAAGTACTATAATGAAGTAAAGCCGAAATATCAAAACAAATTAGATCTTACCAAAAAATTTCAAGAGATTCCCAAACTATATTCAAGAAGTGTAAGTAAGCTTTTAGAAAGGATATATGGCGAAGAAAAAATTGATAGTAAGTTAGTAGAAGAATATATTGAATTTACACCAGATAAAGAGCCCTATTTTACTGTAAAAAAAGAGATTATAAACTTATTGGAAGAAGATTGGCAGGATAGTGATCTTCCGAGCATTTTTGAAAAGATGGCCAAAGCAGCATATGACCGTTATAAGCATATAATCGACGATAACGATAGGACAGAAACATTTAGATTAGAATAAAATGTGCATTAAGGTCCTGCTGGATTACCTCAGGACCTTAATTTAAAATTTAAAGAAAGGCTGAAAAAATGAAAGAAGATAATAATAATATAAAGATAAACAAAATACAAAGCTTATTTTGGAAGATTTTGTTTTTTTCATATGTAATTCTAATAATTTACCTATCAATAGCACAGCCAGTAATTAACTATAGCACATATAGAGGAGAAGATAAGATAGTTCACTTTGTTTCTTATTTTATTGGAGCGGATCTTTTTTTCACTGCTTTTTATAAAAAAAGTAATAAATTTTATTTTGCTATTAATTTGATATTCTTCCTGGTTATTCCGATTTTGACTGAATATTTACAAAAGTTTACTTACTATCGAACTTATAGCGTTTTAGATATGCTAGCAAATTATATCGGGGCTTTGGTAGGATTTTTGTTTTTCTTATTTAAATATCGAGCATTTAACTAGGTTTTAGAGTAAATCAAAGAGGTGTATTTTTTGAAAAAAGTAAAATATGCGATAGTTTATTTGAATATAGACCCTAATTATGCTAAAATGAATAACCTTCCTGTAAAATTACCAGTTTTAGCGGAAGATTTTCAGGAGGCAAGAAAAAGTAACAAAATTTCACTGGATATTATTTTAAGAGGTTTAGAAGCACAATATGAAGTAGAACCAAAAAATGAATATTACAAATCTTACTTAATTTTTTATTATTACGAAGCGTTTAAAAAGTATCTCAACGAAGGTAATTTTGAAGAAGCAAAACTTTATTTAGAAAGAGCAAGAGAAAAACATCCTGATTATAGATTTCATTTCTATACAGGACTATATTTCAAAAAATTAGAAAATTTTGAGCTGGCGGAATTGCATTTAAAACAATGTCTAAAAGAAAAGCCAAACTTTGCCTATGGTTATTATGAACTAGGTAATTTGATGTATGAAAGAAAGATATATGATGAAGCTTTTGAATACTATTCTAAATCAGTTGAGCTTGAAAAAGACTTCACTTTAGGTTATTTAAAGATGGCCGATGTATATTTAGAAAACGGTAGATTTGAGGAAGCGGGAACATTCCTTCATAAATGTATAGAAATAGATAATAGATTTTTTCCTGCTTATGAGAGATTGGGTGTAGTTTTCAACATGCTACAAAGGTATAAAGATGCCCATGAAGTTCACAAAAAAGCTTTAGAAATCGATCCAAATCATTATGAAATTTATTATAATGATGCCCATTCTTTATCTAAATTGGGTAAACATCAAGAAGCCATAAAAATGCTTGAAAAAGCAGCTGATTTGAATGAAGTGGATTACGTACTTCATGAACTAGCATTAGAATATAAAAATGTAGGAAGGTTTATTGAAGCTCTTGAAATTGAAGAAAGAGCTTTAAAAATAGCTACAAAAGAAAATTTAAATCTCATAGCTCTTACTGCGTTAAAACTATCTGTCATAATTGAAGACAAAGAACATGTTGAGAAATATTTTAACGATTTACAAATTGAACCGGAGTTAAGTAAGTCGGCTTTGAATTTTAAAATCTTATTTGAATTATCTCAAGGCAACGTAGAAGCTGTAAAGCAAATTCTTCATCACAATCATAGTTTAGGTTTTAGCCAATTATATGAAAAGTTAGATAATATGGATGACTATGTTAATAAATTAGAAGAATTCGCAGATGAAAAAATTTCCGCTTCAATCTTTGAAAGTATAGATGAATACGGGAATATTGACCCACTTTTATTGTCAAATAATTTAGAAAAAAGAGGTATAAAAGGTGACTTTGTAAACTGGTTAGTAGAAGATTCTAAAAACCCTAAAAAATATCCTTCGGGTATAGAATTGTTAACCAATGGCTTGTATCTTTCTGGTTTTAATTACGGTTTATCCGAAAGAGTTGCGACCATCTTATCATATTATCTTTGGAAAGATGAAGAAGGATTGGCTTTTGGAAGATTATTACTACGTTTTTATCAAGATAGAATTTTAGGAGATTCCTTGAATCTTGATGCTTTTATAGAAGAGAACGTGGAAGAAATAAAAGATATGTCTTTTCATTTTGCCCAAATGTTCACTAATTATGAAGAGAACTTAATGGATTTTGATACTTTGTTAGAATTTGAAATAAATACATTTGAAGATGCATTAAAAGTATTTTTATCAATGTACAGAATTGAAGCAACTAAAGAAGAAATAACCGAAGTTGAATTTACCGATTCGAATACCAAATATATTATTTTATTTATACTTAATCTAAACTCTATTTCGAATTTTTCTGGTTAATAACAAAACTGAACTTAACCAAATATAATTAGAGGTGCTTTATGAAAAAATTTCTACCATTTTTATCTATGATTTTATTTTCAGTTATAACATTATCGCTGAATATTACTATTCTTTCTCCCCAAGATGGAGCTAAACAGGTGGATATAAGAACCTCTTTAAGATGGCAAACTGTTGATGCTGAAGGGAAAGAATTACGATATAGAATTTATGTTTCAGAAGACGAAATTATTGACGAAAAAGATTTAAAATTAGAAAATATTTTTTCTAATTTTTATACAGGTGATGTTTTAAAACCTGAAACAACTTATTACTGGAAAGTGGAAGGAGTAGATCAGGAAGGGAACGTATATTCCAGTAATATAGCAACTTTTACTACAAGAAGTCTAAGGTCTGGAGATGCTTATATTATATTTTTTGAAGACTTTAATAAACTTATACCTGTAAATAACAATTTTCTTGGAGTTTTAGATAAGGAGATTATTCTATTAGATGAAGAAAAAAAAGCAATTGAATCAAAAAGATTTCAAAATAAAATTGAGGATGTTCTTTCTACAAGCGAATATATCGTGGTAACTACCTCTAACGATTCATACATTCTTGATTATCAACTTAACGAAAAAGGTAAAATAGATGACAAAGTAAAAGGTATTGCAGGTAAAAATGTTTTATACAGCAATAATAAAATTTATTTATTGAACTATGATGCCTCAATCTTTGAAGAAGTTGAATTAGAAAATATAGTTAAGTCTTTAGTGAAAGATGGATATCTTTTCGTTTTAACAGACAAAGCGTTTTATAAGCTAGATAATAATCTTGCAATTGTAGAAGATTTTTCTTTTAATGATCATACGTACGATTTTGAATATTTAGAATACCAAAATCAAAGGATATTTATAATATTAACTAATCAAAAATTATTTCTGCTTGACAGCAATCTGAATAAAATAGCAGAAAGAACTTTTCAAATAGAAACTCAAAGATATAACAGAAATATTTATTCATATTATGACAAAATTGTTCTTTTATCAGGTTCCAGAAATCTTTATTTTTATGACGAAAATTTAGATCTTGTAAAATCTTTTACTTACGAAGAAAATTTTGATTATTTTGTACCTATTAATGAAGAACGTTTTGCACTAGTTGGAGAAAGTATAAAATCTTTTGATACAGAAGGTAATTTAATTTGGAACTATTCTACTATAAATAAGTTTCAAATAATTACTGAACCTATTGTTTATGATAAAGGATTAGTAGTAGGTATCAAAGATTTCATAACAAGATTCATAATCCTTTATGACAGTTTTGATACTCAATACTTTTTTACAAGATACCTAGTAGAAAAAATAACTCTCCCTGAAAAAGTAGAAGAAGTCTTTGAACCTATTGAAGAAACTATTCCCTCAACACCAGCTACAATAACGATAGAAGCAACAGAAATAACTCCGCAACCAACTGAGATAATAATGCCAGAGCCAGAAGAAGAAATCACGCTACCTTCAACACCAGCCACAATAACGATAGAAGCAACAGAAATAACTCCACAACCAACTGAGATAATAATGCCAGAACTCGAAGAAGAAATCACGCTACCTTCAACACCAGCAACAGTAACGATAGAAGCAACAGAAATAACACCGCAACCAACTGAAATAATAATGCCAGAACTCGAAGAAGAAATCACGCTACCTTCAACACCAGCCACAATAACGATAGAAGCAACAGAAATAACTCCACAACCAACTGAAATAATAATGCCAGAACCAGAAGAAGAAATCACGCTACCTTCAACACCAGTCACAATAACGATAGAAGCAACTGAGATAGAAAAGATTATTAAAAAAGATAACAACGAATATATTTATGGAGCAACTTACGATGGGGAAGAATTCATTTATTTATATGGTTATGAAGATAAAGGTGTTTGGGACGCAAAAAGTTGGAAATTAGACCTAAATGGTAATGTCATATTAGAAAAGACATTGTATGCAGATAAAACAGATTTTTTCAGAGATGGAATAATTACAACAGATGCTTCAGAGAACACCAAAAACACAGTATTTGTTGGAGACACGCTTTCTTATGGCTTAAACGGTAATGTGTACCTTGTTTCTATAAGCGAAGCTGGAACTATTAATTACCAAATAAATTATGGAGATATAGGAAGAGATAGTGGAATAAGTATAATAAATATAGATGAAAATAGTTTTGCAATTTCAGGGAACTTATTCGTTAACAAAAAACTATCGGATATATTTGTATCCAAATATTTAAATGATGGAACAAGAATATGGACCAACAATTTTGGTGGAAACGATGTAGAAATTGCATTAGATATAAAAAATACACAAGATCAGGGATTCATGGTCTTTGGAGCGGCGAGATCATTTGGAGCTGGTGGTTTTGATATATACGTTTTAAAACTTGATTATTATGGGAACATGAAATGGTCAAATGTTTATGGTGATCCAAATGACAACATCCCTATTGGAGTTGTAAAAGAAGGAAGAAAATACTATGTATTGTATGAAAATTCTTCTAACCCCAAAACATACGGAATATTAGAAGTAGATGAAATAAATGGATTTGGCGACTCCTTTGAAACCCAGTTAGAAGGTGAACCAAAATTTTTAGGTTTTACTAGGATAGAAAATAGATACTTAGCTTACGGTTATACTATTAAATCAAACAAAAAAGTAGGAGTAGTTTATGAAATTAATATAAAAGAAAAAACATTTGAAAAGGTATACTCTTATGAATTAGAAAATGGTTTTGAAATTGTAAGTCTAATAAAACCTGAAAATCAAGATAATATTTACATATTTGGAAATACCATATCAAATGGAAAGCAGAATATTGCCTTAAAAGTAATCCCTTGGGAAACTCTTTTCTAAAATTGAAAGTTTGGTGATTATATGGAAATTATTGACCTCGTTTTTAAGCCTTTAGCCATTAAAAAAGAACATTTAAAAAGGAATAAGGTAATTGAATTATTAAATAATAATAAAAACAAAAATATCTTATTAATCACCGCCCCTTCAGGGTACGGTAAGAGTGTTGTTGCCAGTATGTTTTTTGAAGAATTGAAAGAAAATAAAGTTTGGTTATCTTTCCCTGATAATTATTTTGATTTCAACGCTTTTCTAGACCATTTAATATATATTTTGAACAAAAATCAGATTATTAAAATTTTTCAAGAAAATGGAGAAATAACTTCTTCTTTTTTTACAGAAGAAGAAAAAGTGGTTGAATTATTAAATGCTTTTGCCAAATATGATAAGGAGTTGTATATCTTCTTAGATTCGTTTGAAAGCATAAATTTCACAGAAAAATATAAGAACCTTTTAAATTTGTGGATTAATTTCTTGCCTGAAAATATCCATTTAGTAATTACAATAAACAAGAATTTCCCCATATCTTTAGCGAAGTTAAAAATGAATAATAAGTCTTTTGAGATAACCAAAAAAGATCTGGAGTTCACTTTTGATGAATTAAACGTTTATATTAATAAAAGCAGATTAGACATATCACTGCAGGATTTATTGAAAGTATATCAGATAAGCCAAGGAATGCCCTTTTTTATAAACATTTTAATTACAAATCTTAAGTTAAATTCATTTAAAAATGCTGATCAACTATTCGATTCATCAAATGAGATTGATGATTTTATCCTTTTGTTAACAGAAGGTTTGAGCCAGGAATTAACAATATTTTTAAAAATAATAAGTTTAATGGATGAGATAACTCCAAAAGTGTGCTCAAAAATTTTGGAAGCAAAAAATGATTTAAAAATTTATGAATATCTTGAAGAATTAGTCAATCTTAATTTAATAGAAAAAATTGATGATTCCACCTATTATATGCACGAAATATTTCGACTAGCGGTTAAGAAAAATATCCCCGAAAAAGAAAAATTGGAAATATACAAAAAACTATTATTGATATACCAACAAGAAAAAGATCCATACGGGCAATTTTATTGTTTAATTCATTTGAATGATGTTGAAAAGGTTTCAGAATTTTTCCTGAACCATTCAGATCTACTAATAAAAGATTATTCGATTATTAAAGAATGGTTGGACTCTATCCCAACTATTTTTTTTGAAGCCAATTATGAACTGTACTTTTATCGTGGTGTAATAGAAGAAAAATATTCAATGTTTGACGAAGCTCTTACAGATTATATGAAAGTAAAAAAGAATATTGAAAAGATTGATAATCAAGAGATCAAGCAAATTATTGATACACAAATAATCGGTATATATTGGCATAAGGAAGATTATGAAAAGGTTATACAACTTGGAATAGAATTACTACCGAAAATATCTAAAGATAATTATCAAAGTATTGTATCTCTGCAAAATCTATTAGGAACAAGTTACGCTAACTTATCTAATTTAGAAGAAGCTAAAAAACATCTATATAAAGCCTTGGATGTATGTGAAGAAAACAATTTTGAAGAAATGAAGTCATGGATTTTGAACAATATAGCCTATAATATTCATCTCATCGAAGGGGATTTAGAAAGCACTGAGAAATATTACAGACAAGCCTTAAAGATGTTTGATTCTACAGGAGATTTATACGGTAAGGCACTTCTAACAGCAAATTTAGCAGATTATTATATAAATATAAATCAATTAGAAAAAGCTCAAAAACACCTTGAAACTTACAATGAGATTTATATACAAACAAAAACTATTGCTTACTTTCCTGTTTTAAAAATATTGCAAGCTAAATTATACGTTGAACAAAACAATTTAAAAGAAGCTAGTGAATCTTTGAATGAAGCAAAAAATTACTATTCAAGATCTAATTTTCTTCAGGCTAACTACTTTGCAGTAAGATCTTCCTATCTACTAAAAAGTGGTTTAAGCCAGAAAGCATACAATAATATTGAAAGCACTATAAAAATAGCTAAGACATGTTTCAACAAATATCAAATACTAAATTTTGAACTTCAAAAGGTTAGAATACTCATACATTTAAAGCAATTTGAAAAAGCTATTCCTATCGTCAATAAAATAATTGATACTGCTAAAGAACCAAACGCAAAGTTAATATTAGCCCAAGCCTTGCTTTTTAAAATGTTCTTAAATGAATTTTTGAATATACCTAAAGCTGAAGAAGATATAGAACAACTATTAATGTTGATAAAAAACAATAATTACTATTTTGTGTTTGAAAAATTTCCTGAAATAACTAAATTTCTTGAAGGTTTTATTGTAAACGTTTTGAAAATAGAACTTCGCCACATACAGCCAACTGAAAAATTCGATTTTGAAGAGCTAAGTAAAATTTCAGTGATTGAGCCAAAAACCGTTCTTTCATTTCCAAAAATCTACCTTTTTGGTGGATTTAAACTTATATATGGAGATGAAACCTTATCTATGAACAAAGTTAAAAACCAAAAAGCGCTCGACCTATTTAAATTTTTAGCCCTGAATTACAATCAATGGATAATTCAAGATGTTTTGATAGAGTATTTTTGGCCGAAACTACCGGTTCAAAAAGCTAAACAAAGTTTGTATGTGGCTATACACGACATAAGGAAAAGATTAAAAGAGTTTGGTTTAAAAGAGGAGTATATATCTCATAAAAATAAAAACTACAAGTTTAATACTGATAAACCATATTATTTGGATTATGAAGATTTCCTAAATCGGTATGAAGAAGGAACTAAAATGATGAATAACAAAAAATATCTAAAAGCGAAAGAAATATATTTAGAGGCTAAAGAGATATATTCTTACGGGCTACTTCCTGCTAATATCTACGATGACTGGGCAATATCAAAGATTGAAGATGCTGAAGAAAAATATTTAAAAATACTTTCCTCTTTATTCCTTCTAGAAAAAGAAAAAGACTCCAAACAAGCAGAAAACTACTTGGAAGAATACTTACATATTAACCCCTTCTCTGATGAAATGAACAAAGAATTCATTAACTTATTAATTAAAAACGGCGAAAGAAAAAGGGCGTTAGATTATTATAATTATGTAAATAAATTGTACAAAAAAGAACTTGGAACGGCATTTAATTCAATTGAAATAAGTTATTTTATAAAAGAATTTCAAATTTAATTTTTCCTCCCTTAAAAAAAATTGTTGTTTTAGATTTTTTTTAGTTTTTCTTTTTAAAATTAAAATGTAAACAACTATTTTTAAAGGGGAGGATTAAAATGAAAAAGTTTGGTATTTATTTTAGCATATTTTTGGTTGGTCTAATCTTGGCAAGTTGTGCAACTGTACCGATTGGTGGTGGTGATGGTAATGGAAACGATAGTTTAAACGATGTTATAATAAACACATTTGTAAATAACGCTCGTGAAAGTATTGAATTTTTAGCTTATAAAGACGGGAAAGACGGTGAATGGCAAAAATTAACCTCTTCAAACGGTGTGTACAAATTTGAACCACAAGCAGCAGATGGTAATTACAGTATCTATGCAGTAAATGAAAGCTATGAAAATGATAACTATGACATTCAAATAATGAATCTAAACACTTCAGAAGGTAAGGAAGTACCGATAAATTTTATAGACTGGACTTATTCGTATGATTCTGAATTGACGTTGAATTTTGGAAATGAATTTATAGATATGAATGGCGCTGTTTTTTATGGATTTTCGCATGGATTTCCCTGGTTTGATGAAGATTACTTAACTTATCAAATTGAAGAAATCAACTCAGGTACATACGATTTGGTAATTTTAGTAGGGGATCAAGGTTCAGACTTTAACAAAATCTACATTGATAGAAATAGATCTGTTTCTGGAGAAGAGAGCCAAGCTATCTCGTTTTCTGATTTTACTACTTTAGATACTTATACTGCAACAACCACAATACCAGGAGCTCACGCTGGTGGAGAATTATTTGTAGGAGGAACAACGGGAGTTTTCACTTGGTTTGATAATGATAGAAATTTAAGGATTCCTAGTTCCTTAAAATCCAGTGATGATTTGTATGTTTTATCGGTTCATAAATCGGATGATGATTATACCAGAACTTTTACTAAATATAAATCATACCCAAGTAACATTGAAATGTTAAATACATTGCCATCAGAATATTGGGGGATGCCTACATTTGATAATAACACATTCGATTGGGCACCATACGATCCAGATATCGATGGTCATGAAATAAGATTTTATGAGGCCTTCTTGAAGAACGAAGATTGGTCAATAGGATGGACAATTATATTATCAGACGGTTGGTTAGGTGATTCAAGTAATTATGAATATCAATTACCAGATTTATCAGGTTTAGAAGGTTGGAACGAAGATTGGTATCCAAACATGGATTCACTTTTCCCGCATATTAATTTTGAAGCAATTTCTGGAACAGAGAGTAATTTAACTAAATATTTAGACCCAGTAGCCGGAATGGAAGAAAGTATTTTTTGGTATCGCTTAGTTCTATCTGGTGAATAAGTTTGATATTTCAAACAATTTTTCATACATAAACCCCCAAAACGCCCTTTTCGGGCGTTTTTTTTTATAGCTTTTATTTCTATTTATGATAAAATATAACGGAAAAAACAATCGAATAGCGTGAATTAAAATTCGCTTTCAATTATAGGAGTGAAATGAAATGCAATTATGTTCAGCTTTTGAAAAATGTGGTGGTTGCAGTAAGTTGAATATAGAATATAATGAACAATTAAAATCAAAAGAAAATAATGTTTTAGATCTTTTAGATCAACACCAAGTAAAAGTAAAAAATTATCACGGAGTAACTCCTTCACCCAATATTTATGGTTACAGAAATAAAATGGAATATTCCTTTGGAAATGAATACAAAGATGGGCCACTTGTCTTAGGTTTAAGAGGCAAAAAGAAAAAGTTTGATGTTTACTATACACCTGACTGTAAGTTAGTGGATGATGACTTCAATAAAATAGTTATTGAAACAACACAATATTTTAGAAATAAAGAAATACCTTTCAGAAATTATAAAAATCACACAGGTTTTTTAAGGAATTTAGCCATCAGAAAAGGTCTAAACACAGATGAAATACTTATAAACTTGGTAACTTCTACCGATAATATGTACACAAAGCACGTAGAAAAGTGGAAAGAAAATATATTGAACTTGAAATTAGAAGGAAAGATAGTTTCCATAATTCAAAGTAAAACTGAATCCAAAGCCAATGTTGTCAAAGCAGATGAAATGCAAATTTTATTTGGGAAAGATTATTTCTACGAAAAGATTTTGGATCTAACTTTTAAAATAAAGCCCTTCTCTTTTTTTCAAACAAACACAAAAGGTGCAGAAGTTTTATATAAAACAGCGTTATCTTACGCACATGAATCAGATATAGTATATGATCTCTACTCTGGAACAGGAACTATCTCAATACTCCTAGCAGAAAAAGCGAAAAAAGTGTATGGAATAGAAATAGTAAAAGAGGCTGTAGAAGCAGCCAAGGAAAATGCTAAATTAAACAACGTTGATAACGTTGAATTCATAAATAATGATGTAAAAGAGTTTGTAAAAAATCAGGAGAACAAAAAACCTGATTATATAGTAGTTGATCCCCCAAGGCCGGGACTACATCCAAATCTTATAAAATTCATAAAAAATCAAAAGTTTGACAAAATCATATACATATCATGTAACCCAAAAACACTAGCGCCTAATCTAAAAGAATTATCCGAGCTCTATCAGGTATCAGACCTGCATTTAGTTGATATGTTCCCACACACCGATCATATTGAATCAGTAGTATTGGTTAGAAGAAAACACAGCTAGGAAATAATGGAATTTAAATGAGGATAGCGCAATCACCCCTCATGAAGATCGGTTTTAATTCCCCTTTTT
>NZ_AUPM01000013.1 GCF_003265365.1 Petrotoga sp. 9PW.55.5.1
CATGAGGGAAGGAAAAGAGGAAGGTAAGCTGGAAGAAAGGAAAGAATTTACTATTAAGCTATTATCAAAAAAATTTGGTGAAAAGCTGACATCAGAATTAAAAGAAAAGATTAGGAACACAGATGAAAAAACAATAAATTACATAGGAGATAATCTATTAGAAATAACCATAGATGAATTAAAAGAAGTTCTGAAATAAAAGTATAAAACTTTCTAAATAAGTATTAATTTACCTCTTGCAATAGATTTAGGTTTAATTCCCCTCTTGAGAGGTATGTGGGTTTAAATTCCCCTTCGAGGAAGGGGAATTGAACGTGAGATGTTTTATGGTAAGAAGTTTGATTCTCTTGAAGATTTAGAACAAGCTATTCACGAATACATTGATTTTTATAACAACCGTAGGTTCCAGAAAAAACTCGGATGCCTGGCTCCTGTTGAGTTCAGAAACCAAGCATCCAATTGTATATAGTTTTTTATTAATTTTTGTGTCTACTTGACATGGGGCAGTTCAGGTATGTGGGTTTAAATTCCCCTTCGAGGAAGGGGAATTGAACGTGAGATGTTTTATGGTAAGAAGTTTGATTCTCTTGAAGAATTAGAACAAGCAATACACAAATATATTAAATTTTATAACGAAGATAGATTCCAGAAAAAACTTGGATGCCTGGCTCCCGTTGAGTTCAGAAACCAAGCATCCAGTTGTATATAGTTTTTTATTAATTTTTGTGTCTACTTGACATAGGGGAGTTCATTATGATATGAAGCTTTTTATAGAATTAATTATCTATATTATAGGGTATTTAATAGCTATTCTATTTAATTTATAAACCACCTTATTGGCATAATATTCGTTACCTCCACCGTTATACCAACCTATTGCTTTGTATGCATCACCATGACTATCCAGTAAATATTTTATATACGCAGTTCCAACAAATATATTGTATCTGGGATCAAATAATAATCTTTCTTCAATCCAATCTATAGATGTTTCACTATAATTTAAAGATTCAAATAGATCATAGTATTTTTGAATAATAAACTGAGCCGTTGTGGGTCTTACTTGCATGTACCCTACCTCTCCATGTGGACCTATTATATTTTTAAAATTTGTTTCAGTGTCAATAATAGCTACAATTAACATAGGAGAAACTTCAAAAATTTTTGATGCTTCCATAATTGAATATACTAACTCTTTTAAACGATCTTCAGGCATATCTTTGCCGACTGCCAATTTGTATTGAGTTGAAATAAAATCATACAAAATGGTTCGAATTGTTATATCTTCATTGGAATTTTCATTATTACTGATAAAATTAATATAAGGCGAGTTTGCAAAAAATGTTGAGGATAACAATACAAAGACTAAAGACAAAAAGACTACTCTCATTCGCACTAGTTAAATCACCTCTTTTTAGCGATTATTTTTTCTTTATTATATGCACGCCGAATGGTGCCAAACTTATCACATTGTTTTCAATATAATTATTACCTATTGATAATAATTCTTGTCCATTTTGGAGAAAAAACGAGGAAATCGACGATTTTAGGTTGTAATAGGCAATAATTTCATGTAATTGGTCATATCCTCTTAATTCTACCACATTTTCATCAAAATTCAAAATTTCAACTTTTGCATTTTCTAGCCATAAATTATTTTTTCGAAATGAAATCAAAGATTTGACAGTATTTAATATAGAATTTTTATCTTTTTTTTGTTCTTCAACTGATTCACCAGAGTATGGTGGATTAAACTTATAACCTTTCCACTCTGTTTGACCTGGGCCAAAACCATTTTCGTACCAATGAAAAGGTTCCTGACTGTCTTCTGTGAAATTGACATCTTTTGGAATACCTTTCATACCTGTTTCTTCACCATAATAGATAAAAGGAACACCTGGTAAAGTATAAAGAATAGAAAAACCCAGTTTTACTTTTTCTTCATCCTTTAAATCTGATAATATCCTTGTCATATCATGATTCGTTAAAAAATTACCCGATTTTGACAAAACTTTTCCATCAGGAAGGTATTCTGGTATACATTTGATTAATGTTTTATTAAATTCTGACGGTGACTCTTTTTTTAAAGTCATTTTTAAATCTTCAGCTATTGGAAAATTAAAGCCTATATCGAATATACCTTCATATTTTCTAACTATTTCTGGAGCATCCCAAACTTCGCTTATAACAATAGCGTCTTCTTTTATAGATTTAATATACTTTGTCATTTCTTTCCAGAATTCAACGTTTTTCTCATGTTGATACTTAAAATGCATTTCTTCAATATCAAAGTCGAAAATATGCTTGGCAGCATCTAGTCTAAACCCATCAAAGCCTGTCTCTAGCCAGAATTTAAATATCTTCTTAATTTCATTCCACAGTTCTGGATTCTCAAAATTGAGATCAGGAGAAGCAGGACCAAAAATACCATAAAAATATTTATCTCCTATTTTTTGCCATATTTTACTATCATCCCAATGCCTTATTTCATCTAAATCTGCTTTTTCGTTTGCCCATATGAACCAATTCTTATAGGGTTCTTCTCCTTTCAAAGCCTTTTGGAACCATTCAGAACTGACAGCGACATGGTTTATAGGAAGATCCAAGACAAATTTTAAACCTTTTTCGTGGCCTTCTTTCAGAGTATTTTTCAAATGTTCTAAAGTTCCATATACAGGGTTAACTTCATAGAAATCAGAAACTGTATATCCATGAAATGCCGGAGATTTCATTATAGGAAGAAGCCAAACATAATCAATACCTAAATTACAAAGATAATCTAGTTTATTTTTTAAACCAAGGAAATCTCCTAGGCCATCATCGTTAGAGTCGTAAAATGATCGTAGATACAGTTCATAAAAGATCATAATAATTGTACCTCCTCGATATTTCTAATTTTTTTTGTTTTTTTCGACTTCTTCAATAAAATTTTTGAAGATAGGATGGGGTTCTCCTACTTTTGTTTTAAACTCTGGATGGTATTGTATTCCAACATAAAAAGGATGGTCTGATAACTCTACTGCTTCTACAAAATCTGTCATTGCAGAAATAGTTAGTTTGTTTGGAGTATTATTTCCTTTTTCAAACATATCCTCAAACATTTTATAATTTACTTCGTATCTATGTCGATGCCTTTCAAAAATTTCTTTTTTATCTTTATAAATCTTACTAAGTTTCGTGTTGGGTATAATATCTATTTTTTGGGAACCTAATCTCATAGTTCCTCCAAGATTAAGGCTCTTTTTTTGCTCTTCCATTAAATCAATAACAGGGTAAGGAGTTTTTGGATCGAACTCCGTAGAATTTGAATCATCATATTTAAGGACATTTCGTGCAAATTCTATAACCATCAACTGCATTCCCAAGCATATTCCTAAAAGGGGCACCTTATTTTCTCTAGCATATTCTATAGCTTTGATCTTACCTTCAACAGCCCTTCTTCCAAAGCCCCCAGGAATTATGATCCCTTGATATTTTGATAAAAGTATATTCAATTCATCTTCGTTCATTTCTTCAAGTTCTTCTGCATTGATTAATTCCGGTCTATTAACACCACTTAAAAAAATACTTTCCATGATGCTTTTGTAAGCATCGTCTGTTCCTAAATACTTAGAAATCATGGCAATTTTTAAATTTTTAAAAGTTTTTGGGCATTTCCACATAAAAGGATTATTATCATTCGAAAGTGTTAATTCAAGCTTTTTAGAGATTAATTTATGAATGCTTTTTTCATATAATATTTTGGGGACCTCATATACATTGCTTAGATCGGGGAGATTAACTACGTAATCAGATGGTACTCCTCCAAAAAGAGCAATCTTCTCAAGACTGGATGGATCAATTTCTTTTTCGGTTCTTACTAAAAGCATGTCTGGTTGTATTCCAATTCTTCTTAATAATTGCACTGATTGTTGTGTTGGTTTCGTTTTAAACTCGTTTGTAACATGCAAATATGGAACGAAAGTCACATGTATAAACATGAAATTGTCTCTGCCTTTCTCAAAAGAAAGCTCTCTAACAGCTTCTAAAAAGATCTCTCCTTCAATGTCCCCTACGGTGCCCCCTATTTCAATAAGAAGAATTTCGGTATCTATCTCTTCAATTCTTTCTTTGATTCTTTCTGTAACATGTGGCACCATTTGAACGGTTGCTCCTAAATATTTTCCTTCTCTCTCTTTTTCAATAACATGTTTATATACTTGGCCAGCAGTCATATTGTTAAATTTTTTCATATCAATACCTAAAAATCTTTCATAATGGCCCAAATCTAAATCAGCTTCATAACCATCTTCTGTTACAAAAACTTCTCCATGCTGATTAGGATTCATAGTTCCAGCATCGACGTTCAAATAAGGATCTACTTTCAAGGAATTAACTTTCAATCCTAATTCTTTGATAAGTCTTCCGATTGAAGCAGAAACAACCCCTTTACCTATACCGCTTAGTACGCCTCCGGTGACTATAATGTATTTTTTCGCCATTGTCAATCCTTCGCTCCTTTCTAAAAAATTCCTTAAAAAATAATGGGGGAGCAAAATAGCTCCCCGCATTTTTAATCAAGATCAGTCTTCGTCGTCGATGTTTAACTTCTCAGCAAGCATATTAACGGCAATTTCAACCGTTTTTATTTTTTCTAATTCATCATCTTCAATAGTAACACCAAACTCTGATTCAAAAGCCATTGTTAAATCTACTAACTCTAAAGAATCTGCATCTAAATCATCTGTAAATGATGCATCTAAAGTAACCTCATTTTCGTCAACACTCAAAGTATCTACTATTACTTCCTTTACCTTTTGGAATAATTCATCTTTTGTCATTTTTTTACCTCCTTTAGACTTTATCCTTTTATTTTAAATGATTCTATGAACCTTGGTCATCTATAAAATTCGTGTCAATTATAATGAGTTATTTTTGTTTTGTCAAGTTTATTATTGTCAATAAAGTAAAATATTTATGAAATTTTATTTTTTTCATGACATGATCGAAGTAGAAAGCTATAGCTTTCCGTTGATTAAATACCTTCTTAGATATATGGTATAATTAACTAGCAGATTTTTTATTAGAGGCGATTGATTTGAAGATAGAAAGAGAAAAAAAGTTTCGAATTCCAGACTATTATATATTTAAAGAATTGATTTCAAGATCAAAAGATATATCGCTTATAATTCAATGGTACGATAGAAAAGGCAGAAGAACTCGATTAGAAAAGAAAAATAATAAAGAAATTTGGACTACGAACATAAAAAAAGAAATCAAAAAGGGGCTAAGAGAAGAAATAGAGTATGTAATAAATCCAGAAAAAGTTGATATTGAAGATATGAAAAATCAAAGAATGGTTATAAAAAATAGATATATACTAAATTATGACCCAGAAATTGTGGTGGATGAAATATTGAACCCAGATAATTGTATCAACTACAAAAAAAATTTATCAGAAATACGTTATTTGCTGGAAATCGAAGAAAAATTTGAGAAAGTTGATTTAGAATCTTTTTTAAAAGATTTTTTACAAGATTTGTATTACAAATTGGAAGATTTAACATATTTAGAAGGATACAATAACTCTGATTTTGCAGGAACACACAACTGCAATTTAAAGAAGATTGTAGGAAGTAGAAAATAATGGGAAAACTTTTTTTGGTCGGTACCCCTATAGGCAATCTTGAAGATATAACTATTAGAGCTTTAAAAACTTTGGAAAAAGCAGATTTAATTTTAGCTGAAGATAAAAGAGTTACCTTAAAATTAATAAATCATTTTAATTTAGGTAAAAAAGAATTATATACTTTCAATGAAGTAAATTCCAAAAGAAATCTTCCAGAAGTTTTGACATTAATTAGGAATTACAATAGTATTGTTTTGGTTTCTGATGCGGGAATGCCTGTTTTATCGGACCCCGGCTACAATCTTGTTAATGCATGCTGGGAAGAAGGAATTGAAATGGAGGTTATTCCAGGGCCTTCCGCTATTACAACTGTATTGGCTATAAGTGGTTTTCCTGCTTCAAAATTTTTATTTTTGGGTTTTTTGCCAAGAGATAAAAAATTAAGGAGACTGTTAAAGGAAATAAAAGATTTTAAATATCCAGTAGTATTTTTTGAATCTCCTCATAGAATTAATAAAACACTGAATGAAATACTTGAAAGTTTCGGAGATATAGAACTTTTTGTTGGCCGTGAAATGACAAAAGTTTATCAGGAGTTTTTTAAAGGTAGAGTGTCGGAAGGGATAACTTTTTTTGAATCCAAAAATCAGGTTAAAGGAGAGCTAACTGTTGTTATTTCCCCATGATGAAGAGTTTAAATTTGAAAGTATCCAAGCATTAATTGAATATTTGAACAATATATTTTTAAATTCTTCTCTTTACAAACAAGAGATAGAGGTTATAGGTGATGTAACTCATTCAAAATATAGTAAAAGAGGGGATTTATACGTTGAATTGTCCCAAAAAGTTGGTGTATCCAATTATTCTATCACGATCTTTTTTAGCAAATCTTCAGTACCCTATATATTAGACCATTGCAAGGTGAACAACGAGAAAGAACTAATTAACAAAAGATGGAAGTTTCAAGGGATTGTGAATTTTTGGAAAAGGGAAGCTAAATATGTCATTTTAGGTATAGCGATTATACCTTTAGGTGATTCTGAGATTGAGAAAAAGAGAAAAGAAATATTAAAAAAATTAGCAACAAGAAATCTGTTAAGGAAAGTGGAATCAGAATTGGTTGATCTTGATCCTATAAGAAAAATTGCCGTTATAAGTTCTCCAACAGCGGCTGGTTTTGGAGATTTCCAAAAAAATATTCACCATGCTAGATTTATTCCCATTGTACATTTATATCCCGCTCCAATGCAAGGAGCTGATACGGTCCCCGGAATTAAAAAAGCAATGTTGTCGATTTTAAAATCTAAAATTGGCTACGATATAGTTGTTATAATAAGAGGTGGAGGATCAAAAAGCGACCTTATGTACTTTGATGATCTAGAATTAGGAAATCTTATCGCTAAATTTAATAAAAAAATTCCTGTGCTTACTGGAATAGGCCACGAACAAGATAAGACTATACCAGATTTTGTTAGTTGGAAAAGTTATTCAACACCTACAGAGGTTTCTAGAGACATAGTTAATCAGATAAATTTTTTTGTTGATCGTGTTGAAGATTTCGAAAATTATATAACAAATACTTTTTCTACTATATTTGCTCAAACAGAAGGTTTATTATCTTTCAATACAATTAACAATATCAAATACTATATTAACAAAGAGCTAAAGATTACAGATAAGGTTATCGAAGACAAAGATATAACTATAAATAAAAAAGTTAATCAAATTATGGAAAAATGCGAGAAAAAACTTTCACCAAATAACTTTGTAAATATTCAAAACAATATAAATTATAAAATAAAAAATTATATACGAAGTATTTTATCTAACTCAAAGGAAATTTCTTCTCAGTTTAAAAACAGGTATGAAGTTTCAGAAAGACTATTAATCAGCACTTTTCAAGGTTTAACAAATGCTAGTCCATTTGCTGCTTTTTTACATAAAGGAGTTTTAGTAAAAAAAGATGATGAGATAATAGATAGTGTAGAAGATTTAGTAGAGGATGAAATGGTAAATTTGATATTCAAAGATGGGCAAGCAGATTCTAAAATCGAAAAAATTAAAAAATGGTGATTATTCAAGAAATTCAACTGAAGGGAGATAAAATATGGAAGAGATTATAAAACTTAGTGAAGAAGAAATTAAAAATTTAAGTTTTAAAGAACAGCTATCTCTTTTGGAGAAAATAAACAATTACTTTCAGAATGAGCAAGAAGATGAAATAGATATTGAAAAGGCACTAGAAATTTATAAAAAAGCCTTGGATATTCTTACTTATGCCAGAGAAAAATTAGTAAATTTAAAAGAAGAGAAAATGAAAATCGATGAAAAATACGAAAAAATAAAAAATCAGTTAAGTGAATGAGTATAAGAGGTATAATATTTATGTCAACAAAAAATAATATTTTTTTTGTATAATTTATACAGAAAATTATTGAGGAGGAAGTTGAAATTATATGTTCATATCCGTTGGTAAAGGGGTTTTTGTTCCAGCAGAAAGGGTACATTCTGTAATACCGGAAACTTTTATACAATTTGGAAAAATAAAAAAAATATATCAAGGTATCGATGTAATTAGCGAGTTAGAGAATGAAGGAACAGTTAATTCTCAGAATCATATAAAAGGTTCCCTTAATCTGATCGATGCCTCTTATGGAAAGGCTGTTAAATCGGTTATTTACATGGATAGTGGGCAAATAATTTTAACTCCTCTTGAACCAAAAAAAATCATCGAAAAAATTAAAAAAGGAAGGCGATAAATGATGTCTATACCAATGCCTGTAGTTATCGAAAGTGAAGGCAGATACGAAAGAGCTTATGATATATATTCAAGACTTTTGAAAGATAGAATAATTTTTTTAGGAACACCTATTAACGATGATGTGGCAAATTTAATAATTGCCCAACTCCTTTTTTTGGAATCTCAAGACCCAGATAAAGACATATATTTGTACATAAATTCTCCAGGTGGTTCGGTAACAGCAGGATTAGGGATATACGATACTATGCAGTATGTTAAACCTGATATTTCAACTATTTGTATAGGTCAAGCCGCATCAATGGGTGCTGTATTACTAGCTGCAGGGACAAAGGGTAAGAGGTATTCTTTGCCTTACTCAAGAATAATGATTCATCAACCATGGGGAGGAGCTGAAGGTTCCGCCATTGATATACAGATACACGCCAAAGAGATCTTGAGGATGAAAGAAGATTTAAATAAAATCCTCAGTAAACATACTAAACAACCATTGGAGAAGATTGAAAAGGACACAGACAGAGATTTCTTCATGAATGCACAGGAAGCTCTAAAATATGGGATTTTAGATAAAGTTATAACTACAAAGAGTGAAGCACAAGAGAATAAAAATTAATATTTGAAAAAAGCAGTTTCGATTGATTTTTGACAAGTGTTTAAAAAGAGGGCGCAGAAAGTTAGGCGTCCTTCTTTTTCTAAGTTACGATAAGGAGGCTCAAAGATGAGCAATATTACTCCGATGATAAAGCAATACCTTCAAATAAAAGAAAAACACAAAGATTCTATACTACTTTTTCGTTTGGGTGATTTTTATGAAACTTTTTTTGAAGATGCTAAGCTTGTAAGTGAGATTTTGCAAATAGTTTTGACTAAAAGAAACGGTAATCCCATGGCTGGGATTCCGTATCATGCTCTCAATAATTACTTAAAAAAATTACTTGATGCCGGATACAAGGTTGCTATATGTGAACAAATGGAAGACCCTCAGACTGCAAAAGGTATTGTAGACAGAGAAGTTACCAAAATATTAACTCCTGGTACAGTTTTAGAAGAGGGTATGATAGAAGATAATAGCAGATATTCTGCTTTAATTGACGAAAAAAATGGTTTTTTCAACATAGCTATCTTCGATTTTTCAACCGGAGATTTCTTTTTGGATACATTTGATTTTAAAGAAGAAGAACTCTTAGATTTTATATCATCGTTTGGATTCGTTCAAATTCTGCTTTCCAAGAATCTTGAAATTTTATCCAAGAAAATTAAAAATTTATTAAAAGATGTTTATATAGAAACCTTAGATGAATGGTATTTCTCCAATAATTTTAGAGATCACCTAAAAGAAAGTTACGAAATTTTGAGCTTTGATCATTTAGATTATGATGATAATGAATTAAAATTAGCAGACGCGGTTTTAAAATATCTAGAAACCACACAATTTACTAAAATTAAACATATGAAATTTCCTAAACGCTTCAAATCCAAAACCCATATGCTTTTAGACGCTAATACCCTAGAAAACTTAGGGGTTATTCCTACCAGTTCAAATAGAGGGAAGACTCTTTATGATATCTTAAAATTTACAAAAACCAGTATGGGTAGTAGAAAATTAAGAGAATTTCTTATAGCTCCTTTGATAGATAAGGAAAAAATAGAAGAAAGATTAGATATAGTTCAGCAACTTATAGAAAATCCGATTTTAATAGAAGAGTTGAAAGAGTATCTTTCTTCTATCAAAGATCTGGAAAGAATTTCTTCCAGAATATCTTTGATGAACGCTACCCCAAGAGACTTAATTGCCTTAAAGGACTCTTTGGAAGTACTTCCGTATATTTTGGAGATTTTAAATCGTCACCAAAATTTAAAATCTCTTTTCTATAATGTGGAAACTCTCCATGAAATAAAAGAAATCATCAAAAAAACAATATTTGAGGAACCTTCATTAACCCCTGGAAATGGAAAGGTTATTAAGAAAGGTGTTTCAGAAGAGCTTGATAGCTATAGAGATTTAATAAATAATTTGGATGGGGTATTGAAAAAAATAGAAAGTCAAGAAAAGGAAAGAACCAAAATTAACAATTTAAGAGTCGGAAGAAATAAGATATATGGATTTTATATTGAAATTTCTAAATCTCAACTTTCGAAAGTACCTCAAGATTATATCAGAAAGCAGACTTTAGTAAATAGTGAAAGATTTACTATTAGCGATTTAGAAGAGATTGAACAAAAGTTAGCTTTATCAGAAGAAAAAATTAGAGCCATTGAAAAAGAGGTTTACACGCAGCTTTTATCTCATTTACATCAATTTGTATATAAAATAAAGATATTATCTGATAAAGTTGCTGAATTAGACGTTTATAGATCTTTCGCAGAAGTTAGCAAATTATTCAATTATTGTAGGCCATCGTTTGTAAAGAATTATAAAGAAGTTTATATTAAAGAATCTAGACATCCTGTAGTAGAAAGATTTGTAGATGTTTTTACTCCAAATGATTTTTGTATAGAGAACGAAAAATATTATATAATATTGACGGGACCTAATATGAGTGGAAAGTCTACTTATATAAGACAAATTGGGTTGATTAGTTTGATGGCTCAAATTGGGTGTTTTGTGCCTGCAAAGAAAGCTTTGATCCCTATTTATGACGGTGTTTTTACGCGGATAGGTGCAAGAGATGATATTGTAACTGGGAAATCCACATTTTTAGTTGAAATGTTAGAAGTTTCGACTATTTTAAACAAAGCAACCGATAAAAGTCTTGTTCTTTTGGATGAAGTGGGAAGAGGTACAAGCACTTTAGACGGTATTTCTGTTGCGTGGGCAATTTCTGAATACCTGTTTCAAATTAAGAAATGTAATACGATATTTGCAACTCACTATACAGAACTAACATACATGTCTCATATATACAAAGAAGTAGTCTCTAAGCGAGTCAAAGTGCTGGAAACTATGGATGGTGTAGTTTTTCTTCATAAGATAGAAGAAGGAATAAGCGATAACAGTTATGGAATAGAAATTGCAAGGTTAGCAGGATTCCCGCCAGAAATAATCGGGAGATCGAAAGAGATACTCGAACTGTTATCAGATAGAGTGGATTTAGAGGGTAAGTTTAAAAGTATTAAAAATATAAAAAAGAAAAAATATGAAGAACATGAAAATCAATTAAAAATGTTTTAATTTATGATATAATTATTAATTGACAAATAACTTTATCTAAAGGAGGTAAATTCAATGCCGTTAAATGAAGAAAATGATTATGGAGAAATTATCACTTCTGAAAATGTATTAAAAGATTTAGTTTTTAAAACAGTAGAAACTTTTTTGAAGTCTCAAAAAATGTACAATGATAAAATTCAAAAAGATTTACAAAAGAGCATTAAAATAGTAGTAAATGATGATCAGAGTGTAAGCGTTTCGTTAAAATTACCTGCAAAATATGGTGAAAACATTGTTGAATTTTCAAAAGAAGTCCAAAAATCAATCAAAGAGGATCTTGAAAAAATAGCTGAAGCCTATGTATCTAACGTTGATATAGCTATAGAAAATCTCGTCAGACCTGAAGAATTGCAAGAGGAATACGAAGAATTGGAAGGCGAAGTTGAAGAAACGAGTGCAGTAAACAAGGAATTAACAGATGAAGAAGAAGGCGAAGAGCAGAAAAAGCAAGATGAGTAATTCAATTACAAAAAAAAGAGAAATGAGAAAAGTTGTTTTTGAAAGTCTTTTCCAATTAGCCATTGAAAAAGTTGATCTGGAAAGACTATTTTTCACGTTTGAAACTTTAAATCGTAGATCACCGTTAGAAAAAGCTTATTATGAGGAAGCAAGAACGTATATAGAAGACATTTACAAGAATTTAAATCAATATGACGAATTGATTGAAAAATACTCAGAAGGATGGTCTTTTGAGCGTATTGGCAATGTTGAAAAAACTGTGATGAGAATTTTTATTTATGAATTGTTCAACAAAAAACAAATTCCAGTAAAAGTCATTTTAAATGAAGCAACAGAATTAACTAAGACTTATGCCTCACAAAAGTCTGCTGCTTTTGTTAATGGTATAATGGATAATGTTGCCCGATCGATAAACCCCATAATTTCTTAATTATAAACCGTGAAAGGGGGAAGGTAGAGTTAAATTTTAAAAACTCTATCGATATTAAAATGTCACAAAATGAAGTGGCCCTTTATAAAGCCTTGAGAAACATGAATTATAAGGAATTAGAAGAATTTGCTAAAGAAATAAGAAATTATATCTTTGATGTTGTTTATAACAATAATGGTCATCTTGCTTCTAATTTAGGAATAGTAGAATTAACAATAGCTTTGTACAGGGTGTTCGATCCTTTTGAAGACGTAATTATATGGGATACAAGTCATCAATCTTATGTTCATAAATTATTGACTGGTAGATGGAAAGATTTTAAAAATATCAGGAACACTGGTGGAATAAGCGGGTACACAAACATTTATGAATCTGAAGCGGATCGATTTGGAGCAGGACATGCCGGGACGTCAATTTCGGTTGCTTTGGGATATGCTCTATCTGATAAAATAAAAAAAAGAAAAAGAAATATCGTTTCTATTATTGGAGACGGGGCATTGGCTTGTGGAATGGCTCTGGAATCTTTAAACCAATTGAATTTTCAAGATGCAAAAGTAAAAATAATACTAAATGATAATAATATGTCAATTTCAAAGAGTGTAGGAACTATAGCTCAATTTTTAAACAATTTCAGGGTAAGAAAAGAATATACCCAAACCAAAGAGGTTTTGAAATCATCTTTAGAAGATTTTAATATTGGAAAAGATGTTGAAACGATTTTAAAGAAAATGAGAGATGCCCTAAAATACTCATTATATGAATCACCTGCTTCACTTTTTGAAGATATGGGTATTAAATATTATGGACCAGTCGATGGTCATAATATAAAGAAGATGCAAGAGTTTATGGAGTTTGTAAGAGATTATGATGAAAAATCTGTATTGCTCCATGTTATTACTACAAAAGGGAAAGGTTTTGAAGAAACTGAAAAAGCCCCCACTAAGTTTCACGGTATTTCTCAAAAGCAATCACCACAAGTTTCTTATAGCAAGGTAGTTGGGCATACTTTATTGCATCTTAAAGACTACGAGTATTTGGCTTTTACTGGAGCAATGGCAGAAGGTACGGGTCTATGTATTCTCCAAAACGTTGTTCCTGAAAAGGTTATAGATATGGGTATAACCGAGCCAAGTATTGTAACAACTGCTTCGGCTCTTTCGTTAGGTGGTGTTTTACCAGTTGTTGATATTTATTCTACATTTATGCAAAGGGCTTTTGATTCTATAATACACGATGCTGCACTACAAAGTATACCTATATTGTTCTTGCTTGATAGGGCTGGATTAGTAGGGGAAGATGGACCTACCCATCATGGAGTTTTCGATATTTCATATACCAGACTTATTCCAAACGTTGAAATATGGACTCCTATAAATGCACAAGACCTAGCTAATATGTTATATACATCGATTATAAAAGGTATCTCTAAACCTAGATTCATTCGTTTTCCAAGAGATGGGGAAAATATAGAATTACAAAGTATTATGAGTGATTTAAAACTAGTTAATAGTGAATGGAAATATTTAAAGAACTCTAATTCCGATATATATGCCTTAGGAGTGGGAACCATCTCTCAAAATGTGTATGAAGCTCTAAAAGGATATAATATAAATATTATTGGTGTAAGAAGTGTTAAACCTTTGGACCAATTTATAATGGAAGAGTTGAAAGAAAAAGCTAAGTATATTTTTGTATATGAAGAAGGCAGTTTAAAAGGAGGATTTAACGAAGAAATTTTTAAGTTAAAAGATAAAAATATTTTTGCATATGGAGTTAAAGATGAATTTATTTCTCATGCAAGTAGAGAAGAGCAGTTAGAAATTTGTGATCTTTCAATAAAAGCTATTAAAGAAAATTTTGAGAAAAAAGTCTCGGTTGCTAAATTGAACAAAGAATAAATAAGCGAAAAGGGGATCAGGATGATGTCTTTTAATAAATTTTTTCTAATTTTTTCTTTTTTTCTAATTATAACTAGTACCATTTATTCGTTTGAATTACTTGTAAACCCATCTTATTCATCAACGTTGAATTCAAATTCCACAAATAATTATGATTACGTTGGGGGAAGGGTTTCTTTTCTTATTCCTACCGAAGATAGTGGAGAAATATCTTATGGACCTTACATAGGATTTTATTATAATTATAAATTAATAGAAAACGGAATAGTTTCTGAGGATATGGGAGTTTCATTAGGATTGAATATGAAATACAACACTAATATTATAGGTGACTTAGGATTTATAGTCAACGCTTATGGAGGCGTTCACACAGAAGATTCATTTGAAAGTTTCAAAACAGAAATATTGGTCAACGGAGGAATTAGCTACAACATTCTTATTTTATCTGTTGGTTATGAAACGAGATATTATGAAGATTTAACGGTTAATTATATTCCGATATCATTGGGAGTGAGTTTTAAATTTTAGATAAGACTTATAAAGATTTAGAAATACAGAAAGTAATAAATTTAATTACTTCATTTAGTCATACAGATTATGGGAAGGAATTTTTGTTACAAAATACAAAAATGTATATGGATTATAGCAAATTAGATCGAGAAATTAACGTTTCTCGAGCTTTTTTTGATATGGTTTTAAAAGATGAGATAAAAGATCTATATGGTATGGCTTTTATAAATAATATACTAGAGAAAATCGAGAAAAAAGAAATTATTACAGGGGTAGAATTTAGAAAAATAGGAATGTTTTTGGCAGAAGGAAATTCTATATTTAAATATTACAGTGAAAAGATAGAGTTTTTAGTTGAGGAACTTAACCATTTTAACCCTTTAATTTATCTAAAAGATAAGATATTTAAAACTTTTTCCGATGATGGAGAAATCAAAGATACAGCAACGGTGGAGTTGAAAAATATTAGAAATGAGATTAATAATGTAAAAAGCCATATAAGCTCAGAATTTAACAGGATTAAAAATAGATATTTAAAATACCTTTCTATAGATAAACCTATAGAGAGAAATAGTAGGGTGTGTGTAGCTTTAAAAAGTGAAAACAGACAGATTTTGAAAGGAATTGTTGTAGGGAAATCTGATTCTGGAGCGACCATATTTATAGAACCAGAAAGTATACTTATTTTAAATGATAAATTAATAGATTTGATTTCAAAAGAAAAAACAGAAATAAATAAAATCCTATCTATTTTAACTTTTGAAATACAAAAAAACATTGACAAATTAAAAGAAAACGTTAAAATCATAGGATATATAGATTCTAATATTGCTAAAGCTAGATATGCTCAGCAAATGCAAGGTATTTTTATTAAACCTTCCAAAAAAAGAGAGATATTACTTAAAGAATTAAAACATCCTTTAATATCAAAAGAAAAAGTGATCCCAATAGATGTGAAATTAGATAAAAATGGTATGATTATAACAGGTCCAAATACTGGAGGGAAAACTGTATCTTTGAAATCTATAGGTCTTGCTTTTTTTATGGCACATGCTGGACTTCCAGTTTTGGTTTTAAAAGGTGAAGTACCTCGAATAAAAGAAATATATACTGATATAGGTGATGAACAAGATATATCCCAAAATCTTAGTACTTTTTCTTCGCATCTTGTAAATTTGAAATCTATACTAGAAAATGTTGATGAAGATTCTGTTGTATTAATAGATGAATTAGGTACAGGAACCGATCCTATAGAAGGGGCTTCTCTGAGTAAAGCTATAATAAAATTTTTATTAACTAAAGATACTAGGATATTTGCTACATCACATCTTTCTGAAATCAAAGCTTATTCATTAGAAGAAGATCGATTAATTTCTGCTTCTATGTCTTTTGATTTAGAAACACTTCAACCTACATACAGGCTTATGGTTGGAGTTCCAGGAGCTTCTCATGCTATAGAGATTGCAGAAAAGTTAGGAATAAAATCTGAAATAATTGAAGAAGCAAGGAGAAATCTAAATAAAGACTTTGCAAATAATGAAAAGATATTATATAGTATATCTAGACTTCATAAAGAATACGAGGAAAGAAAAGAAAGAATTAGAAAGAATGAAAAAGAAATAGCTGAGTTAAAAAGCGAATATCAGACAAAACTTCAAAAATTAAAAGAAAAAGAAATAGAGAAATTAGACTCAGAAATTGATCAACTAAAAGCTCAAGTTAAAAGTCTTAAAAAACAGATACAGGAATTGTTAGAAATTCTGAATTTTAAAAAAGAGGATTTGAATCCTGAAGATCTCAAAAATATGTTAAAAAAATCTGAAGAAATATCCAAAAAACTCTCTGATACTGAAAAATTAATTGAACAAAAACAAAATAAGAAAAAAAAAGCAAATATTTTCTTGAAAGAAGGAATGAAGGTAAAAGTTCCTGGAAATATGGAAGGCATAGTAAAGAGTATAAATCAATCTAAAATAACTGTTCAAATAAATGATTCTCCAATAGAAATAACTTACAGCCCCTTAGAAATTGAACCCTTAATAACTCATAAAGAAGACAAAAATAATAAAAAAGAGATTAATGTTAGAATAAATCAAAAAAAAGATATAAAACCTGAAATAGATATAAGAGGATTTTCTGTGAATGAAGCTATACCAGAGATCGAGAAATTTATTTCAGATTTGATGAGTGCTGGAATTAAAGAAGGACGAATTATTCATGGCAAAGGAACTGGTAAGTTGGCTGAAGGTGTTTGGGATTTTTTAAGAAAATCTCATTTAATCAAAGATTTCAAAATAGCTAAAACAGAGGAAGGCGGAACAGGAGCAACTATTATAGAAGTTTGATGGGGGTATGGCAATGATATTTGGACTTGATATAGGTACGCGAACATTGGTAGGCTTATTAGCAGAGTACGATGAAGAAAGAGAGAAAATAATAATAAAACATTTTGCAGAAATTGAACATGAAAATAGAGCCATGCTTGATGGTCAAATACATGATGTAAATAAAGTTGTTAAAGGTGTTGCGAGCATAAAAAGAAAATTAGAAGAAGAAAATGAAAATAAACTAACCGAAGTAGCCATAGCAATAGCTGGGAGATTTCTGATTTCTTCCGTAGGGTCATATTCTATAGATATTTCAGAGTACGGATATCTTGATGATGAAATTACTAAAAAAATGGAACTAGAAGCAGTGAAAAATGCAACTAAGAAAAGTAATTATTCTCAAGAAATGTTTTGCGTAGGATACTCAGTATTATATTACAGTCTTGATGGCCAATGGATTAAACATTTAGAAGGCCAAAGAGGCGATAAAGCTAAAGTTAAAGTTTTAGCCGCTTTCTTACCTAAAAATGTTGTCGAAGCTATTATGTCAGTATTGGATAAAGTTGGATTAAAACCAATTCATATAACTTTAGAACCTATAGCAGCTACAAGTTTAGTGGTTCCTGAGGATTTAAGAAACTTAAATATTGCAATGGTGGATGTTGGAGCTGGAACAAGCGATATAGCTATATCTGATAAAGGTGTGATAATAGGATATGGGATGGTGCCTTTGGCAGGGGATGAAATAACAGATTGTATTTCAGAACATTTACTTGTAGACTTTAAAACAGCCGAAAAGATTAAAAAGCAACTTTCATATCAGAATACAATTACTTACAGCGATATATTGGATAATTTCCAAGAAGTAAAAAGGGAAGAAATTCTTGAAATATTGTCACCGGTCATAGATAATATTACAGAAAATATTGCAAAAGAAATAAAAAATTTAAATGGTAAAACCCCAGTTGCTATTTTGGTAGTAGGGGGTGGAGGTAAAGTTCCTACCTTCACTGAAAAATTAGCTAAGAAGTTTGATTTACCAAAATCAAGAGTGTCATTAAAGACTGCAAAAAATTTTGACAACATAATATTTGAAACAAAAAGATTAGAAGGAAGTGAATACGTTACTCCTCTTGGTATCGTAAATGTTGCCATAAAAAAACAAGGTAGTGTTTTCAATACAGTGAAAGTCAATGGAAGAAATGTGAACATGCTTATAATAGGGAAAGATATGAATGTTCTGCAAACTTTACTACAAGCGGGATATGCGGTAGACAAATTAGTTGGGACTCCCTCTCCAGCAATTGCTTTCGAATTAGACGGAAAATTGCAGATAAAAAAAGGAAATATGGGAGAAAAGGCAAAAATACGGATTAACGGGATAATAGGGGATTTACATTCAACTATAAAACCTGGAGATCATATCGAGATTGAAGAGCCAAAAGACGGCCAGCCTGTTACTTTAAAAATAAAGGATATAGTAAAACCGATTCAGTACTACTTAAATGGAATTCCAAAAGAAGCATATCCAAAAATAACAAAAAATGATGAGAAAATAGAAGATTTAGAAGAAAAAATTGAAGATGGTGATAAAATTCAAACAGCACTACCTACGATTGCAGATGTATTTAAAGAGTATAACGAAAAAGTATTCTTCACAATAAACAACCTTCCTTATGAGGTCCCTGTAGGTACTACTGTATTAAAAGAAGATGAAATCCTAGATAGAGATTATAAAATAAAGAATGGAGACATTTTAAAAACCAGATCGGAAAACTTGCCGAAAATTAAGGATTTTTTGGATTTAGAAATTCAAAAAATGAAAGTATTTTTAAATGGGAAAGAAGTTGATCTGGACAAGGAAGAAATCATAATTTCAAACAATGGGAAAATATTGGATCTTAACGAAAAAATAAGTAATGGAGCAAATTATACAGTAAAAAAGGTTCAAAGAGATGTTCAATTGATTGATGTTTTTTCAAAAGTATCTTTGAATTTAAATGAAATAGAATCGTATGAACTATATCTAAATGATGAAAGAATTGATAGTTTCTTAAAAAAAATAGAACCTGGAGCGAATGTGAGGCTGTTAATAAATGATCAAAGGAATAGGGATTGACATTGTTAAAGTAGATAGAATAAATGAGAAAAATATTCAAAAAATTCTTTCTCCTAAAGAAAAAGAAGTTTATGAAAGTTTTAAAGGAGAAAAAAGGAAAAAGGAATACGCTGCTGGACGTTTTGCTGTTAAAGAAGCTATAATCAAATGCTTTAAAAGGTTTGTTCCTTACTCCGAGATTACTATTTTAAATAGAGAGAGTGGAGAACCTTATTTAGATAATGAATCAATAAACTTTTTGTTTGAAAGATTTAAAGCTAAAGGTATTATTCATATAACTATTGCCCATGAAAGAGAATATGCAGTAGCTTCTGCTATATTTGAAGAAGTCTAACAAATATTATCTATCGCTAATTTAGGAGGGAACAACACTTGAGTGTTCCTAAAGACATTAAAGAAAGATATGAAAAATTAAAATCAGAGGTTGAAGAACATAATTACAGGTACTATGTATTAGCCAGTCCTGTCATCTCTGATCAAGAATATGACAAACTTTTTAAAGAATTAGTAGAATTAGAAAAAAAATATCCAGAATTAAAATCTTCTGACTCACCAACTCAAAGAGTTGGAGGAATTGTTCTTGAAGGCTTTCAAAAAGTAAATCATTCTGTACTAATGCTCTCCTTAGATAATACGTATAATGAAGAAGAAATATTGGAATTTCATAAAAGGGTTTTAAAAAATTTAAAAAAAGAAAATGTTGAGTATTTATGTGAATTGAAAATAGATGGTGTTTCTGTAGCATTAAGATATAAAGATGGAGTTTTATCCCAAGCAATTACTCGTGGGGATGGGACAGTAGGAGAAGATATTACTGAAAATGTAAAAACAATACCAGCTATTCCATTGAGGTTAAGAAAAAATGTAAGTATAGAGGTACGCGGAGAAATATACATGCCAAAAAAAGAGTTTGTAAGAATTAACTCTGAAAGGGAAGAAAAAGGGTTACCTATTTTTGCAAATCCAAGAAATTCAACAGCGGGCACCTTAAAACTCTTAAATAGCTCAGAAGTTGCGAAAAGAAAACTGAATTGTTTTATGTATTATGTAATTAATCCTCAAAATTATAATCTAAAAACCCAAGAAGAAGCTTTGAATTTTTTGAAAGAAATAGGTTTTAGAGTAAATCCTAATTATAAAAAGGCTGAAAGTATAGAAGAAGTTGTTGAATTCTGGGAAAGTTGGAACTCGAAAAGAAAAGAATTGGAATATGAAGTAGATGGAATAGTAGTAAAAGTAAATAACTTTGAATTTCAAAGGCTTTTGGGGGAAACAGTTAGATCTCCAAGATGGGCAATTGCTTTTAAATTTAAAGCTGACCAAAAAGAGACAAAGTTGGAGAATATAAAATTTCAAGTTGGAAGTACCGGGATAATAACTCCTGTAGCTGAATTTGTCCCTATTCAACTTGAAGGAACAATTGTTAGAAGGGCAAGTTTACATAACTTTGATTATATAAAAGAAAGAGATATACGTGCTGGCGATTACGTAATAGTAAAAAAAGCAGGAGGTATAATTCCTCAAGTAATAGGTCCTGTCAAAGAAAAAAGAACGGGTGAAGAAAAGGTTGTAACCCCTCCAAAATCGTGTCCAGTTTGTGGAGGAAAAGTCGGTAAGATTAGGGAATCTGAAGTTGCAATAAGGTGTTTGAATCCATCTTGTCCTGAAAAACTTTTAAGATCTTTAGAAAATTTTGTTTCAAGAAATGCTATGAATATTCAGGGAATAGGGCCTAAGATTTTAAAAAGGATGGTTGAGTCAAAATTATTAAAAGATGTTTCTGATCTTTATTATCTAAATGAAGAAAAAATTAGAAGTTTGGGAGAAGGAATCGGAGACAAAACGGTTGAGAATATTTTAAATCAAATAGAGCAATCGAAAAGTAGGGAATTAGATAGATTGATAAATGGGTTAGGGGTACCGAATATAGGTACAAAAACGGCAAAAGATTTGGCTAACCATTTCAAAACATTGGATAATCTTATGAAAGCTAATTTTGATGAACTTATTGAAATAGAGGGGATTGGAGAAGACATAGCAAATTCTATTATTAAGTTCTTTTCACAAGAAGAGGTAAAAAAAATAATTAAAAAGTTAAAAGAAGCAGGAGTAAAAACAGGACAAAAGGAAATTAAAGAAAAAGAAGGTCCACTAAAAGGATTAATTATTTGTCAGACGGGAGTACTATCGAGAATGACTAGACAAGAGTTTGCTGAATATGTTGAATCTCTAGGGGCTGTTTTTAATGAAAATTTGACTAAAAGGACTAATTTACTCGTTGTTGGTGAAAACCCAGGTTCAAAAGTAGAAAAAGCTCAAAAGTATGGAACCGTTATAATGAGCGAAGAAGAGTTTTTTGAAAAATATGAGAAAAATTAATAGACATTTTAGATATTATCTTTTGTTATCTTTTTTATTTTTTAATACTTTATTATTTTCAGAGATAGCAATCAATGAAGATTATCTCTTAAAAAGTATTTATGAAGGGGTGAATTTTACCAACGTAACTCCTTATCCTATTTCTTCAAGCGACGAACTTGAAGCGTATCCTGGTTTTTTTTATAAATCTTTTGATCCTTTGTGGTTAATAGGTGGAGTTTTTCAAAGCAATTGGTCAGATTTAGAAAGGGGAGTTTACCTTTCTGATTCTCTTCCGTATGTAACAGGGTTTATGGGGGGATATGACGGAGGAAATCTAAGAGTTATAAGTGGCATGTATTTCTTTGATCCTTTTTTAACAGAAGAGGAATTAGAAAGGCAAATGGACACATCATTTGATAGAAACTCAGATAGAAAAGGAATATCAAATTTTGGTTACAAAGATCCCTCTAAAAGCTTATTTATTCATCGTGTTGAGTTTCTTTTTTTTAAAAATAGAGTAAGATTGTCATTGAACGAACTTAATCTAGTTGGTGGGAAATACCCTGATCTTTCTGATGCTAACCTGTTTGGGATAGCTCATAATAACTTTGGAGAAGGTTTTTCTAACAATATGCTCGGGATTGATTTATCCATAATTCCTTTAGATGGTTGGCAATTATATGGACAATTCGCCATGGATGATTTTCTAGTACCTGGAACAGAAAGTGGGGCAATAAATTATAAACCTACAGCTCTTGCGTGGGGACTAGGAACCAGATATGTAACTGAAACTTCAAAATATTATATATCTCCAAAGTTCGAGTATTATAAGATTTATACTTGGATTTATAATCACTGGTTACCATCTCTAAAATTCACTGCAAAATACAATGGCGAAGAAATACCTATAGGATTTGATTATGGAAACGATATGGAAGGGTTTTTAATAGGTTTAGATATTTTCAATGAGAAAATAAAATACAAATTTATTTTAGAGTATTATTTAAAAGGAGAAATAGATCTAAATACTTCATACGAAGATGAAAGAAAGTCAGAAGTAGATGGTTGGGCTGGACCTTATGGCGAAACTGAACCTTTTTTTAGTATATCTTTTAAATTTGAAGTAAAAATTTAGCGGTACAAATGTACCGCTAAATTTCAGAAAAACATTTTAGCCATTTCATAAATATCTTTATTTATTTCTTTATTTTTCAAAATCTCTTCTGTATAGGGTTTTTCAACTATTTCAAAGCCTTTTAATCCCAATGCGATATTTGATTTCCCTTTCTTTACCTTTTCAATAGCACTGACACCGAATTTAAAGGCTAAATATCTATCAAAAGCTGAAGGAGTTCCTCCTCTTTGTAAATAATCTAAATTTACAGTCCTACATTCTACATTTTCCAAATTGTTCTTGATATACTCTGTTAATAACTCGGAGGGTCTCATAAAATCACGAATCTTTTCATCACCTATTGAATTTAGAACCTCATCAGGGAGTTTGACTTTTTCTTCCACAACGATAATAGAGAATCGTCTTCCAACTGAATATCTTCTTTTTATATTTTCGATCATTTTTTGAGCTTCAAATCCAACCTCAGGAATTATAATATAGTCAGCACCACCTGCCATACCTCCTATAGTAGCTAACCAGCCTGCTTCATCCCCGCCGGTTTCTACAACAACTACTCTATGTCCAGCGCTAGCAGTAGAGTGGAGCTTATCTAAAGCATCTGTTACTGTTTGTAAGGCGGTTAAAAAACCAACGCTCAAATCCGTCCAATATAGATCATTATCAACAGTTGCGGGAATAATAATTGAAGGAATACCTTCATCTGCCAATTTTAACGCTATTTTCGCACCAGTATGACCTGTTAATAATATCAAGCTGGTAAGTTGATATCTTTCAAAATTATTTTTTAATTTTTTTAAATCATTCGGGTTAGCAGTGGGATCATACTTTGAAGATCCTAATATTATCCCGCCTTCTGGTAATTTTCCCGAAACATGTTCCTTTGCTAAAATAGTTAATTTATCTTCAACTAATCCCCAAAAACCATCATTCACACCTACCACTTCAATATCTTCATTAGCACCTTTTACAATTAATGCTCTAATTACAGCGTTAAGTCCCGGACAATCTCCGCCTACATTTAAAACCGCTACTCTCTTCACGAACTTTCACCTCCAGGTCAAAAAAATATTTATTCAAAAAATCTCATTAAAACAGGAATAATAACTATTGAAACAATAGACATGAGTTTTATTAATATGTTTATAGATGGTCCTGCTGCATCTTTTAAAGGATCTCCTACAGTATCTCCAATTACAGATGCTTTATGAGCTAAAGAACCTTTACCTCCATAATTTCCTTCTTCTATATGTTTTTTCGCATTATCCCAAGCACCTCCAGAGTTTGCCATGAATATTGCCAACATAACTCCGGATGCGGTAGTTCCAGCTAACATCCCGGCTACTGCTTCTTTACCTAAAAATAAAAACACCAAAATAGGGGCTATAACAGCAATCAAAGAGGGCAAAATCATATATTTTAGGGCTCCATTGGTTGCAATTTTAACACATTTACCATAATCAGGATCAGCTTTTCCCTCCATTAAACCTACAATTTCTTTAAATTGTCTTCTAACTTCTTCTACCATCAGATTAGCTGCATTTCCAACAGCCTTCATTACTAAAGAGGAAAAAAGGAATGGAAGCATTCCGCCTATCAAAAGAGCGGTAAACACGTTCGCATTATTCAGATCTACCAAGGATATATTGGTTACTTGCAAGTAAGAAGCGAATAAAGCAAGTGCAGTTAGAGCTGCTGAACCAATAGCAAAGCCTTTCCCCATTGCAGCGGTAGTATTTCCAACTGCGTCTAACTTATCGGTTCTTTCTCTGACATAAGGTTCAAGATGAGCCATTTCAGCAATTCCACCAGCGTTATCAGCAATTGGCCCATAAGCATCTATTGATAAGCTCATTCCCAAGGTAGAAAGCATTCCTACGGATGAAATAGCTATTCCGAATAATCCATAGAAATTGAAAGATATGACAATAGCTATCCCTATTAAAAGAATTGGAAAAAAAGTAGATTCCATACCCAATGCGAGACCATTAATAATTAATGGCGCAGCACCTGATGGAGAACTTTTTGCTAATTCTTTGACAGGTTTTTTTGCAGTATAATATTCTGTGAAAATACCTATAAGAATTCCTACTATCATCCCTAAAATTACTATCAAACCAGCATCATAATATCCCAAAAAGAATCTAGACAATAATATAACTACAATTCCTTGAAGAAAAGCTGTAGTATAAGTACCAAAGTGCAGAGCTTTTTCAGGTTTTAAGTCTTTAGTTTTTTTAATATAATAATTTACGCTAATTATACCTAGAATCGATAATAATAAACCAGAAGAGGCAACGAAAAATGGAAAAATTGCACCTTTTATCGAAAAAGCTATACCACCCAATACTGAAGCAGAAAATATTGAACCCACGTATGATTCGTACAAATCCGCCCCCATTCCAGCAACATCTCCAACATTATCTCCAACATTGTCTGCTATAACTGCGGGATTTCTGGGATCATCTTCTGGAATATTAGCTTCAACCTTACCTACTAGATCTGCTCCGACATCGGCTGCTTTGGTAAATATTCCTCCACCAACTCTAGCAAAAAGGGCAACAAAAGAAGCTCCCATTGCATAGCCACTCATTAATTCAGTGTTTCCCCCGCCAAGGAAGAAGACTGCACCAAGCCCCATTAATCCAAGGGATGTTACGGTCATTCCCATAACGGCTCCACCATTAAAAGAAATGGTTAAAGCTTCTTTTAAGCTACTTCGTGCTGCATGAGTGGTTCTTGCATTCGCTCTAGTTGCTATAGACATTCCAAAAAAACCAGCCAAAACAGAAAAAATTGATCCGAGAAGAAAAGATAATGCCATTGACAAAGAATTTGCTATCAACAAGAAGAGTGCGAACAAAATTATTACCAAAAAAAGGATCTTGTATTCAGAAAATAAAAAAGATCTAGCCCCGATTTGAATAATCTTTGAAAGCTTTTGCATAACGTCATTTCCACTTGATTTTTCTAATATATTAAAAACCAGAAAAAAAGTAAATATAATACCAATCCCACCACTAATAACAGATATCAATTGTGACGTAGCACCCATAATTTCCCTCCTGTTTACTTGTGAATAAAAAATATTTTCGAAAACGCTAATTCTATCCTTTTTATTAGATTATATCACATTAAAGAGTTGACAATAATTCAAATTTGATGTATAATAATCATGCAACTCATTTGCAAATGCAAGTGAATTGCATAAAAAAACATAGGAGTAATCTCAATGAAAAGTACTAAAGCCAGAAAAGATATTTTGGAAATATTAGAAAGATACGATTTCCCTCTAAATGCTGAAGAAGTTTATGAAATATTGGATGAAGATTACGACAAATCAACCATCTATAGAAACCTTAAAAAATTTGAAAAAGATGGAACGATAAAATCTATTGTTTTTTCAGATAAAATTAAATATTTTTACAAAATAGAGGGACACTTTCATTTTATTTACTGTATTAAATGTAAGAAGTTCGAAAAGTTTGATATTTGTTATTCTGAATCAATGAGTCAATACTTAAAAGAAAAGTTAGGTTACCAAATTATCAGTCACACATTATATTTTGAAGGAATATGCAAAGATTGTCAAAAAAGTAGTTCATAAAATTTAAAATAAAGCAGATGAAGGAGGATAATAAGATGAAAAAATTTTCCGTTATTTTATTATTATTTTTAGTTTCTGTTGTGACTTTTACGCTAGATGTTTCAACTTCTATATTGCCGTATTACTATATAAGCAAGGAAATTGTTGGAGAAAAGGGAAATGTAAATTTGATAGTTCCTCCTGGTAAAAGCCCCCACACTTATTCTTTAACTCCAAAGGAATTGATTCCTATATATGATTCCGATGTTCTTATTATAAATGGAATGGGGTTAGAAGTATTTATTTCTAAGTTATCAGATAATCTGTATAAAGAAGGATTAAAAATAGTAGAAGTTTCGAGTTATATACCAAAAGAAGAGTTTATTTTTTCAAACCATTCTCATGAAGACGACGACGAACACGAAACTGGTCACAAAGATGATGAAGTATTTGGTTATGATCCACATATTTGGCTTGATCCTTATTTGATGTATAATTATGTAATACCCTCTCTGACTGAAGAATTTTCTAAATTAGATCCAACAAGTAAAGAATTTTATGAACAAAACGCTCAAAATTTAATTAATAGATTAAAATTACTTGATAAATATTTAAAAGAGAAGGCTAAAACGATTTCTGGATCAATTTTTACAGTACATAATGCTTTTGAATATTTCGCAAAAAGATATGACATTCCTATAATCGGAGTATTACAGATTTCCCCTGGTGTTGATCCTACCCCAAAACAGATAATTGAGTTAACTGAGTTGGCTAATAAAGAGGATGTTAAAGCTATTTTTAATGAACCGCAGCTTAGTGATAGGGCAGTAAATACTCTTGCAAAAAGTTTAAATTTAAGAACAGGAGTGTTGGATCCTTTAGGTAGTAATGAAAATATTATTGATTTAGAATCTTTGTATTTATATAATTTATACGAGATAATCCGAGTTGTTAACTATGAAAAGTAATCCACTAATTTCTGTAAGAAATCTAAATTATACAGCGGAGAACAACCATATATTGATGGACATTTCTTTTGATATATATAGAAAAGATTTTGTAGGCATCATTGGTCCTAATGGAGCTGGTAAATCTACTTTGGTTAAAATTTTAGTAGGAGAGATTGAAAATTACAGAGGTAAGCTTGAGATAAATGGTGAAATTGGATATGTACCTCAATACGAGGAAAAAGAAAAAGATTTCCCTATAAAGGCATATGAAGTAGCTTTAATGGGCTTATATAAAGAAGTTGGATTGTTTAAAAGGTTCAAAAAAGAACATTACCAAAAAGTTAGAGAGGTTTTCGATCTCTTAAAGATTGAGAAATTATACGATAGGCAGGTACAAAAATTATCAGGTGGAGAATATAGAAGATTGATGGTTGCCAGGGCTTTGGTTTCTAATCCTGATATACTTATTTTAGATGAACCCGAGGCAAATATCGATAAAGCAGGCCAAAGTATTTTATATGACACACTCAAAAAAATTAAAAATAACATGAATATAAGTATAATTCTTGTGAGCCATGATTTAAACGTTGTTTTTAAAGAAACAAACAAAGTTATGTGTATGAATAAAACTTTACATTGCCACAAAAATACAGCTGATCTAAGTATAGAAGACTTAAAAACTTTGTATTCAAAAGATTTTGAACTATTTATACATATAAATGAAAAGATGAAGGTAGTGAGCAACAAAGATGATTGATATTTTTTACTATCCTTTTATGAGGTATGCGTTGTTTGGAGCGATTCTTTCAGGTTTTGGAAGTGCTTTACTTTCAAATTTTATAGTTCTAAAAAAAATGGAGTTTATAAGTGACGGAGCAGCACATATTGCTTTTGGAGCTATTGCTCTGGCTTTGTTTTTGGGAATTAATATGAATCTTTTATCGATAATCGTTGCATTAGTTTTTGCAATATCTATACATTATATGAGTAAGCAAGAAAAGATACAAGAAAGCAGCATTATTGGAATGTTGCTTTCTCTTTCAATGGCCACAGGCATAATTCTACTTTCTTTTGTCAAAGGGTATGTCCCGGAAGTTGAAAGTTTTTTGTTTGGAGATATTCTTATGATCACTTTGGAAGATTTAATATTATTAAGTATCTCTGATATATTTATCTTATTTTTTATAATCCTTTTTAATAAAGAGCTAAAATATTATGCCTACAATCAAAAATTGAGCAAAATATTTGGTGTTCCAACTAATATAATAAACTTGATATTTCTATCTATAACTTCTGTTACAATCGTTTTATCGGTTAAAATAGTTGGCATTATACTGATAACATCTTTGCTTATAACTCCTGGAGTAATTGCAAAACTTTTTTCAAAAAGTATAAACCAAATGATATTAATATCAGTAATAGTAGGTGTGAGTGCCTCAGTTTTTGGTATAATTTCTTCTTATTATCTAAATATTCCATCAGGACCAATGATTGTAGTAACTTTATTTACAGTATTTTTAATCTCATATGGTATAAAAAGGTTATCTTTTGGGGAAAATGATTAAATGTTTTCTAATCTTTCTTTTTCTCTTATTACACGTCCATTTTCGTCAACTATTTCGTAGGCTCCATTTATTAGATCTACTTTTATTTCACCTTTAGCAACGCTATTTCCTTGTAAACCAGTGGCATCTAAAATGCCTTTTTTAACGGCTAAATAAAGAGTTTCGGGATCAATTAAAGGATCCTTTGCATTGGAAGAAAAATTTTTAATTTTATCAATAATTGTCATAGCCTCTTCTTTAAGATATGATACTCTTTCTTTTATAACAGGATCACTTAAAAAATCTGGTAACCCTTGATTCGCTAGAGTGTTTGCCCTTTTTACCATTTTTACACTTTCAATTATTTCTTTAGATGTTGCTCTTCTCATAGCTTCGCAATATGAAACAACGTGTATTATATGGGGTTGTAAGTACGATGCATAAAACATTGAAGAAACTAACTGTCCAATCGCACTATTTGGATCTGCGGGAAATGAAAGTAGTCCTGTTCTTACCATTCTATAGGGAATGAATGTTTCATCTTTAAGAGATTCTACCAATTCTAATTTTGCAATAGCTTTTGCTATATCCATCTTTGGTGAAAGTTTTGGAGGGGTATTCATCATGTATTGTTGGATATACCATCTGACCCCTATTTTTTTTGCTACATATGCTGCTAGGTATGCAGTTGCAACGGTCAAACTGTCGTGTGCGTATCTTAACTCCCATTGATGAGAATCGTTAATCTCGACAGGGACTTTGTTTTCCGCATTCCACTTTATACCTTCCATATTTTCTTTTATTGCATCAAGCAAATTTCTTTCAGATCTTCTATCTAATTCGGAGTACCAAAAAATTGGTATTGCAGCCCATGCGTTGTTAATACTTTCTTTTAGAAGTTTTGAAAACTCTAATATATGTGTTGTACCTGAATAACATCTAACTAAAGGATAGTTCCCTCTTCTACTTGCTTTGTACATCTCAATGAAATCATTTTTGGTTCGTAGGGGAGCCCCTCCAGCCCCGTCTTGTTTATGATCCATTTTATCTTGATCAAAGAAGTGTTGTTGACAATTTTGATCAGGGGCTAAAGATATTATATCCAAAAGTTCTGATTCCGCTAATTTTTCTATTTCTACTATAGTTTCCTCGACAGTTTGTAAACCAATATGATGTCTAATTAAAGGGTAAGGAGATTTAAAATTTATTCTTTCAGATAAACTTTGAGGGTAATTTATCGTTTCGTCTTCTTTTAATTTTCCTCTTAGGAACAAAACGATTTCATCTTCCTCTTCTGAACCATCGAAAACTTTTTGAAAAAAATTAGATTTTCTTGCTATTTCTGAAGTTTCTACAGTTCCACCAAAAATGAATTTTAAATTTTTAAAGTCAGGAATATTTTCAATCCTATTGATAAATTCCTTTAAGAGCTTTTCAAAAGATTCTTCTCCCAAACGATAACTTATAGACACAATCTCAGGCCTTTCTTCTTCTATCTTTTTTATTAATAAATCCATGGGAACAGCACTTCCCAAATTGATAACAACATAGCCTTCTTTTCTTGCTAAATTCAAAAAATTAAAAAGGCCGGCGGTATGAACATCGCTTCCGATTGATGCACCTAAGATCTTTTTCATCAATCTTCCTCCTCAACGTATCTTAATATATCTTCTATGCTTTTCCCTTCTAATCCTAAATCCTTTACGGTTCTTCCTTCCTTCCAAAAATTTTTGTCCATCATTATATTAGCAAGATTTATTATTGAATCAATTGTTTTTGTCTTTACTCCGTATTCTTCACCAAAAGAGGATATAGGAACAAGACTCATTGGTAGATCTTCTAATATATATCTATTATTGAGTGTTGGCGGAGCGTATATTCCCCTGTATCCAACGTTGTTTCTTATGGCTTCGTACAAATTACTTCCAGTAACATCGTAAGCATAATTGAGCCATTCTTTGGCGGTCATAGGTACAACATTAAAAAGTTTCATAACATTGCAACGCTCTTCATCAATTTTTTCTAAAATTTTTGCAACCGAAGGTGAAATACCTTCAAAATAGAATTCAAACTTTCCAGCAGTAGTTTCTACCCTTGCTGAATTTAATATCAAAGTAGCGGGATGAAATACCACACCAATATTATTAAAACTTGTATAAATGATGTTCTTAACAATGTTAAACTCAGGCATAACATTGCATAACACTTCTTCAAGTTCTGAATTTCTTGTAGCTGGCAGTGCAGAAACAGGGACAGCATTTTTAATCCTAAACACTTTTGCAACACCAGGGTTTGACATTCTCGAAGCAAAGATAAAAGTTTGAGCTTCAGCTATTATTACATCTTTTTCTGTGCCTTCTTCTTTTAAGACTTTTTTGAATTCCAATGCCCCACCCGTTCTTCCAGGATTCAAAACAACTATCTGTCCATCTTCTAGAAAAGGTGCCATCTTTCTAGCTATTTCTTTGTGAGCAAAGGCTGGAACAACAACCATTATAAGTTTTCTCCCTTTTATAGCTTCTTCCATATTTGTAGTTGCAAAAGTAACACTATATTCTCCTTCTACTTGTCCTTCTATTCTTATTGAGTGAGAATCTATTATAGGGGAGATTCTTCTTTTAGATCTATTATAAAGTGCAACATCGAAACCCTTCATAGCTAAATATCCAGCCAAAGCTTGTCCACCATTACCCGCTCCAACGACTGTAATCTTAATCATCAAGACTCATCTCCTTTAATATAGATTTTCAAATATTACTACAATATAATATATTTTACCTTAAATTTCAAAAAAATTAAAAATATTTAACTTGAATGTACCCTCCAATTGGAGTATAATATTCTAAAAAGAGTTCGAGGGGGAGAAATTAATGGAAACATTATGGTTTTTTATTATAGTTGGATTTTTGGCTCAAATGGTTGATGGCGCTTTGGGAATGGCGTATGGAGTTATTTCGAATTCTTTATTGTTATCTGTGGGTGTTCCTCCTGCAATATCAAGTGCTTCAGTTCATTTTGCAGAAATTTTTACCACCCTTATTTCAGGAGTTTCTCATTTTAGATTGGGAAATGTGGAAAAAAATTTATTTAAAAAACTTGTAATCCCTGGAATAATAGGTGGGGTTATAGGAGCCTATATTCTATCAAATTTGGATGGGGATAAGGTTAAACCATTTATTGGAATATACTTATTAATTATGGGTTTGAGGATATTATTTAAATCTATTAATTTCCATAAAAAAAGTGAAGAAAAAATCACCAAAAGAAGGCATTACTCTATTTTAGGCCTTTTAGGGGGTTTTTTTGATGCTATTGGTGGTGGGGGTTGGGGCCCAATCGTAACCTCAACGTTAGTATCAGATGGTAAGAATCCTCGAAAAACTATAGGATCTGTAAACGCAGCTGAATTTTTCGTAACTGTTTCAGAAGTTATCGCTTTTATTGCTTTACTTTCACAGTTTAACTGGAGTGTCATTGTTGGTTTGATAATCGGGGGAGGTTTAGCAGCTCCCATAGCAGCACTTGTGACAAAGAAAATTCCTGCAAAAGCTCTTATGGTTTCTCTTGGAGGAGTTATAACGATTTTAAGTATCAGAATGATACTTCTTTAAACTTATAAATAGTATTCAACCACAGAATCAAAAAGATCAGTTATAGTTTTAACTTTTAAATTTTTATTATTACTTATAAAAATGCCTTCTTGAGAATGATTGGCATCATCAGGACCTATATCATTTTCATGAATATAAAAGTTTTTATGGCCAATTGAACCTTGGCATCTCCAGGATAAATTGTCGAAATAAACAATCAAATCAGGAGGAATATTTTTGACTTCTTTATAAATTGACTGAGGTTCAAAAACCTTTGTGTCCATTTTATTTCCATTTTCATCCGTTATTTCTTTCAATTCTTTTATCAATTGTTTTTTAAATTTATTCAATTCTTTTTCTGTTATAATCCCCTTCGGTTCTCTATCTTTTATATTGAAAAACAGTTTACCATGGTATCCGCCATTTCCCCAAACTTTTGTCCTTTCCCAATCTATTTTTTCATTTTTAATTAGCTTGTTTATTGAAAGGGGTGTTTTAGGATTTTCTTTTAAAATCAGATAATCTTTACGAATTAGCCAGTCATTTATAGCGATCCCACCATACATGGGTTTTATTCCATGATCGGAAACTACAATTAAGTCATATTCATCTTTGATATTACTTAAAAGTTCTCCTATTTTATTATCCAAATAAACATAGTAATCTTTAATAACGCTATTAAATTTACTCGTTCTATATTTTGGGTGTTTTTTATCGTGAAAAGCCCAAAAACCATGGTGAATCCTATCGGTTCCCATTTCAACCATTATGGTCAAATCCCAAGGTTTATTCTTAATCATATAATTGAATATTTTAAAGTGATTATCTGTCATCCTATATATATCTTTGAGAAGCTTTTCTTTATTTTCAATTCTAAACTCTTCAACATCAAAAATAAAAGGTTCAACGTATTTTTCTAGTTCATATTTTAAATTTTTTGGATAAGTGTACTCCGATTTATGCGAAGGTGCCAGAAATCCACTAACCATATAACCATTTAAAGGTAAAGGCGGATAAGTCAACGGAACACCAATCACTATACTTTTTCTATCTTTTTCACCAAATATATCCCATATTTTCTTATAAGCTACACTTTTTGAAGAAACTAGAGAATGAGAATAATAACCATAATCCCGCCTATTAGTAAATCCATATATACCTAATTCACCAGGATCTTTTCCAGTAAACATGCTCATCCAAGCAGGGACAGTAATTGGTGGAATAGTTGATTTTAGTTCATTGTAGACTCCGTTTTCCATAATATTTCTTAAATTTGGTAAAAAATTATAAAACTCATCAAAAACTAAATTTGGGGAGGCACAGTCTAGTCCAATAATAATTAATTTTTTATTCATCGAAAAACCCCTTGTTTGAAAATTTCTTTTAAATGATAGCATATTTTTGATAGTTTGAAAAATATACCTTAAATAGCTTGATTTAGAGCAAAATTAATTATTGGTCAACAACTTTTCAATTTTGTAGAAAAAACAACAAGATGTTATAATAAAAAAAGAACAATTCTGGAGTGTGATACGATGAGTGACAAAGTTACTTTGAAAATTCCTAAACCATTGTATGATAAATTGAAATTAATAGTTCAAAACACTGGTTATTCCAGTGTTACTGAGTTTGTTGTTTACGTTTTAAGAGATTTGGTATCATCTGAAGAAATACAAAAAACGCAGAAAGAAAAAAAGTTAAATGAAGAAATAGAAACTCTCACGGAAGAAGAAATAAAAGCAATAAAAAAACGTTTAAAAAATTTGGGTTATATCGATGAATAAAAGTTATGAATAAGGAATGAAAAATGACAAATATAATAGCTGTCTCAGATGAAGAAATTTATATACATAACAGTAATAACAAAAAATTTGATTTGTTAATATGCTCAGGGGATCTTTCTCCAAAATATATTGATTATTTGATGAATGAGTTCAAACCTTTTTTTAGTGTTATGGTGCATGGTAACCATGATAAGAAGTATTATAAGAAATATTATGAGGAAGAAAATAATTCTTTCTCAAAAGTTTACAAGGGAGTTTATGTATTAAACCACAGCATTGTGAACCTAAAAAAATTTATGAAAAAAGATATTGTTTTAAGCGGTTTTTCAGGGGCTCTATCATACGGATTTAGACCATTTTATTTCAAAGAAAAAGATATAAATAGATTTAAAAGAGAAATACTTTTTAACACCACATTTAAAGGGAATAGGTATAGATTAATTGATATAATGGTTTCTCACAATCCTCCTTATGTAAAAAATACCATTAAAAAATATGGCCAATCTCACACACCTTCAAAAGCCCTTGGAGAATTCTACATAAAAGCATTCCCAAAGATTTGGATATATGGGCATATTCATCCTAGTTATTATTTTCAAGAGCTAGATTTTGAAATCAGATATCAAAATAAAATTTCATATCTTTTGAACGCTGTGCCTTATAAGTTGATTAAATATGATGAAGAAAAAAAACAGGTTATAGAAATTTCAACATTTAAAAGATGTTCACCTAAAAAAGTTATGTTAAAATAATAGCCTTTTTTTATCACATAAAATATTAATAAATCTGATGTATATTTTTATATAGTTATGAGAGTATGCAAAAAGAGGGTGAAGTTAAAATGTACAGAACCTCCAGAAACTTAAGTCGAAGTGAATATGAAAAAGCTTATAGAATGGCAAGAAGAGATTTTTTGACTAATATATCAAACGGGAAAGATGGTTATTTACCGTGCTTAGAGGACGTTATTCAAAAGGTAGAAATTGTTAAAGAACAGAATCTTGGGTTGATAGATATTCCTATTGAAAGAATCAAAGGAACGTATTATCATTCTAGGGCAGTGTCTTTCTCTTCAAACTTTTATCCACTAATGAAAACAGATTCTGAATTTGCTAGTAAATGGATCAATTTATACGAATCTCATTTGAATGAAGGTCTTAGAGATCCTATTACTGCTTATGAATATTTAAATTGGTTTTATGTTGTCGAAGGGAATAAGAGAGTTAGTATTTTAAAATACTCCGATGCCTTTTCTATTAGGGGAAATGTGACAAGATTAATTCCAAAATGGGAAGAAAATGATCAAAATATTCGTATATACTACGAATTTCTTGAATTCTATGAAAAAACAAAAATTAATATGATATGGTTCAATAAAGAAGGTAAATTCAAAGAATTATATGAATTAATCAAAGATTATCAGAAAAAAAGTGATTTTGCAGATAACAAATACGAGGAATTAATTAGTTCTGTTTATCTTCCTTTTAGAAAAGTATACAGAGAAGTTGCAAAAGGCGAATTGTTTGTTTCTGAAGAAGAAGCTTTTCTGGAGTATCTTAAAAAGTATAGGCTAGAGAATGTACCTCTTATAGAGAGAGAAATGAAAGATCAAGTAAGTGAATTGGTTGAAGAAATGAGAGAAGAATCAGAAGTTCCATCAGAACCATTATTTAAACTGCCCCAAATTTTTTTAGGGAAAACATTGAAAGTTGCCTTTTTATACAATACCTCTATCGAAGAATCTGCATGGACTTACTCTCACGAATTAGGTAGAAGATATGTTCAAGATAGGCTGGGAAAGGAAATTACTACTAAATGTTTTGAAAATATATCAGATTTAAAAAAGTATGAAGAAATACTCTCAAAAGTTGAGGAAGAGAAATTTGACTTAATCTTTTCAACGAGTCTTGATTTTTTAAGGGATGAAAAGATAAATAAATTTCATAACGTTCAATTTATGTATTTTTCAGGTTATAGAACAACAAAAAATATAAATACATATTTTGGAAGAATGTATGAACCTAGGTTTTTATCAGGTATGATCGCTGGAAGTATAACAAAGAGCAATAAAATAGGATACGTTGCCTCGTATGGTATACCTGAAGTAATAATGGGAATAAATGCATTTGCATTAGGGGCAAAAGCGGTTAATTCAAAAGCTCAGGTACACGTTGGGTGGACAAACGTGTGGCGTAACTTAGAATATGAAAGAAACACGGCAGAGTATTTAATAAACGAAATCGGAGTCGATGTTTTAACTCATCATCAAGATTCTCCTGAAGTTTGTAAAGTTGGAGAGGAAAATAACATATATAATATCGGCTATCATTTCGATATGAAAGATTATGCACCGAATACTCATCTAACTTCTGTAGTTTGGAATTGGGGTGTGTATTATGAAAGTATCATAAAAGATGTATTAAGAGGGTCCAATTTCTCACTCTTTAGATTGTTTTCAGGTTCAGAAAAAATAGAAAATTTTTGGGGTGGATTAAAAAGTGGTGTAGTATGTTTAGCCCCAATAAGCGATTTGATCCCCTCAACAACAAAAAATATAGTAGAAACTATTAAATCTGATATTATAGCAGAAAGGTTTCATCCTTTTAGAGGGAAAATTTTGGATAACTTGGGAAAAGTAAGAGTTGATGAAGGCGCGGACATTGAAGACGAAAAATTGATGCATATAGATTGGTTCGTTGATAACGTGTTTTATTCCTAAAGGAGTTAAATGGTGAAAAAGTTATTTCTAGTAATTTTTATTACGATTTTTTTGGTAAACTTAATTTTTTCAAAAGTTAATTTTGATTTTACTTTCTCGCCAAGTATTATCATTAAAAACTATGAAATAGACGAAGTACCTGATGGAAATGATATCCTTGGTTGGGAAATGTATGATTATCTTCCCCCTTTTTTTGAAATTAAATACTCAGCTTCTTTTTCAGAAAATGATCTATTTTTTATTTCTGTGCCTATAATTCCAGACGCAAGTATTTTTTATTTAGAAAGTAATAGTTCAAACAATTTACCTCTTAGTAAAAATTATTCTTTTCAACCTGATTCAAACATCCCTTACGAAGCTTTTTTTGAATTCTCAAACGGTTTTTATGACTTTTCTATGGGAAGAAGAAGATTAAAATGGGGAGAAGGAATGTATTCTCTTGGAATCAACGATAGGGTTCCAAATATGGACCATATAATGTTTTCATTAGATTGGGATACAAAATTAGGAGATTTTGGTTACGAATATATACTGGCTTCTCCCCATCCAAAAGCTGCAAATAGGAAGAAAACGTTTGTAACAAGGAAATTATCTTTAGATCTTTTTTCTTCTTTGTTATTAGAGGTTGGAGAAATAGCACTTATTTATACGCCCGATCTTACTTTTGTTGATATAAACCCATTTTTAGTTTATCATAATATTTACGAAAGTGATTCTAATGTTGTTGGATATCTTTCCTCTACTTTTAAAATACAAGATTACACGCTATATTCTGAATTTCTTTTGGATCAGTATCAATTATCAACTGAACCATCTGATAGTGATCCAAACGCTTATGGATTTATGATTGGAGGAAAGAAAAAAGTCAATGAATTAATTCTAGGAACTGAATTTTACAAAACTTCTACGTGGCTTTACAACAAAAATGAAAATTATAAAGATCTAACTTATCCCCTTTGGAGAAATCTAGAAGCACCGATGGGATCAGTTACCATAGACTACTTTCTTGGGTTTCCATGTGGCCCTGATTCAGAGTTAACTAGATTTTTTATTGAAGGTAAAAAATTTGGAATAAGTTATGAGCATTTATTGCAAGGAGAAGTTGATATAAATACACCTTACACAAAAGAAAATTTCAAAAAATATTCCGAAAAAGGACCTGTTGGTGAAACTAAGGTTGAAAACATCTGGAGAGGACATCTTAAATTAGGAAATAATCCGACTTTCCTTTGTCAGGCATTGCTTAGAAATAAAGACCTTTGGCTTTTTTTAGGTTTTGAATATGATTTTTCTTTATTAATTCCTTAACCTTAATAAGGAACTTCGTCTAAACCAATTTTTTCTATTAGCTGCACAGTGATTTCACTCATCTTTTCTACTACCACATCGGCTTTTGACAAATCCTGACCGAGTGAATTAGGATTTTTAAAACCTATACACTTCATTCCAGCAGTTTTTGCCGCTTTAACACCGTTTTTTGAATCTTCAATAACAAGGCATTCATTTGGTAGAACTTTCAACAATCCAGCGGTATAAATGAATAAATCAGGTTTAGGCTTACCTCGGCTGACAAACTCAGAACTCGTTACAACTTCAAAATACTTTTCTATATCAAATTTACAAACGATTTCTTTTATTAATCTCAAAGGGGAAGATGAGGCAAGAGCTATCTTAAAATTACTTTCTTTGAGTTTTTGCAACACCTCCACTACACCTTCTATAGGTTCTTTTGCATATTTTTTTATATAGTCAAGATTTTCTTGACTTTGCTTCTCAACTAATTCTTCTACGCTTTGAGAAAGATTGAATTCGTTTTTTAAATCTTGCCACATTTCTTGATTACTAACGCCGATATAATTGCTATATATATTTTTATTTACTGAAATTCCTAATTCTTCAAATATTCTTTTGTTGGAATCATAATGAATAGGTTCACTATCAATTATAACGCCATCCATATCAAAGATTATTGCTTTTATCATCTATTTACACCCAACCTTCACGCATTTTCATACTTGACATGATTTATTACTTCAATTTTCAAAAACTCATTAATCTCTTTTTCTCCTCCAACATAATCTCTCAGTTCATAAATATCTTTATTCATCATCATTTTAAATTCATCACCATAAATAGTTTCTTTTTTGAATATATAAGAAGCTAATAGATCTAACCTTTCTTTATTCTCGCTCAAAAGACTTACTGCTCTATCATACATGGAATTGATTATTTTTTTTACTTCTGCATCCAACTCTTTAGCTGTTTCTTCAGAATAATTCTTTTGTTTTGTTAATTCACTTCCAAGGAAAACCTCTTCTTCTTCACCCTCCCAATATACAGGTCCTAACTTTTTAGACATTCCTAATCTGTAAATCATTGTTTTTGCAAAATCTGTAGATTTTTTTAAATCGTTTTTTGCACCAGTAGTTGCAAAACCAAAAGTTATTTTTTCACTAGCTCTCCCACCTAATGCTACGACTATTCTGTCAAGAATTTCAGAACGTTTTAATAGATATTTATCTTTTTCGGCTATTTGTAATGTATGACCTAAAGAGCCTGCTCCTCTAGGAATTATTGTGATTTTATAAACGGGATCTGTATTAGGTAACAAAAAAGCTAAAACAGCATGCCCCATTTCATGGTAAGAAAGCATTTTCTTTTCTTTATCAGAGATTATTCTATACTTTTTAGATGGTCCGGTTAAAATCCTATCTATAGCTTCCTCAAAATCTTCCATTTCAATATAAGTTTTTTTCTTTCGTGAAGCAATTAAAGCCGCCTCATTTACCAAATTTTCTAAATCTGCTCCAACAAATCCAGGTGTTCTTTTTGCAAGCAATTTTAAATCGACATCACTTCCAATTTTCTTTTCACGTGCATGTATTTGCAAAATTTTTTCTCTTCCAGTAACATCTGGGGGTCCTACTACAATTTTTTTATCGAATCTACCAGGCCTTAGTAAAGCTTTATCAAGGACATCAGGTCTATTGGAAGCTGCCATTACAACAACACCGGTAGAAGTGTCGAATCCATCAAGTTCAACTAATAAAGCGTTTAAAGTTTGTTCTCTTTCATCGTTACCCCCACCTAAACCTGCTCCTCTCTGTCTTCCAACTGCGTCTAATTCATCAATAAAAATTATAGAGGGGGCATTTTCTTTCGCGGTTTTAAAAAGGTCTCTTACCCTTGATGCACCCACTCCAACGAAAAGTTCTACAAAATCAGAACCACTTGCATAGTAAAAGGGAACTCCAGCTTCACCCGCTATAGCTCTTGCAGTCAGGGTTTTTCCCGTTCCGGGAGGGCCAACTAGCAAAGTTCCTTTGGGCATTCTGGCGCCTAAATCTTGAAATTCTTGAGGATTTTTTAAGAATTTTACTATATCTTCGACTTCTTCAATTACTTCTTCTATTCCAGCTACATCTTTGAAAGTAACTTTTTTACCAATGGGCTCATATTGTTTTGCTTTATTTTTCCCAAAATTCATACTACTTTGAGCACCTGAAGCTGCAGATCTATACAGCCACCAGAAAAAAAGAACGATAATTATAATAGGAATTAGATTAATCAGCAGATTAAACCACCATTTAGACGCGATGTTTCTTACATAAGAAACTTTTATTCCTTTATCAACCAAACTATTTACATATTGTTTGTCCATTGTAAAGGCGGGAGAAAAAGATTCGTAAACAGATCCCTCGTTGGTAATAACTGTAATGTTACCGTTTTGGTTAATCTCTATTGATTCTACTTGGTTTTTATTAATCATATCAATTACTTGTGAGTAGGGAATTGAAGGTATGTTTTCCCAATTTAGTGAAATAATTATGACAGCAAAAACAATGGCAAAAACAATATACACCCAAATAATTTTTGAGAAACTTGATTTTTTATTTTCTTTATTATCTCCATTAAGATTGGAGTCTTTTTTATCATTATTCTTTTCTGACATTAATTTGCCTCCTCGAACAAATTCTTAAAAATTTCCTTCAAAATGCGAGTGATGATTAAACTTTTATATTATTAATTATATCAAAAAAAGTTGTTCAAAGGAAAATTATGAAAAAACACAGGGTTGAAAAAGAGATAACAAAAACAGAATCTTTAAACTTCCATTCAAACTGTTTGTACCTGGTTCTACCTTCCCATCCGCTGTAACCTCTTGCTTCCATAGCGATACTCAGATCCTCTGCCCTTCTTAAGGCGGAAACTAACAAAGGAATTATTATAGAAATAGCTCCTTTAATCCTACCTGAAAATTTTCTATCGTCGAAATTTGCTCCTCTGCTCAATTGTGCTTTCATGATTCTATCCGCTTCGTTTGCTATGACAGGGATAAATCTTAAAGCAATAGTCATCACCATAGATATCTCATGAGCGAACCTCTTTGGAACAAAAAACCACCTTAGAACGTCCTCAAGTGCATGTGCTAGAGAAGTTGGAGAAGTTGTTAATGTAAGAACAGAAGATAACATTACTGCAAATAGTATTCTAAAGGTTATTATAGCGGCATTAAACAAACCAGTATCCGTTATCCTTATAAAACCAATTTGAAAGAGAGTATTTCCTCCAATAGTAAATAGTTGAATAAAAAAAGCGAACACGACGATAAACCATATTGACTTTAAAGATTTTAAGTAATATCTCAAACTTAACTTAGATAAAACCATTAGGCTTAGAGTATACAAAGTCATAAGAAGAACGTCATAAAAACTATTGATAGAGAATGCAAACCCTGCCAAAAGAAACAAGCCTAAAAGCTTACCCCTAGGATCCAAAGAATGCATTATTGAGTCCAGGTCAACATATCTTCCCAAAGCAACGTTATCTAAAAGCATTAAAAAACTCCTTAGATAAAATATTTTTTATTGAATTTGCGCAATATATATTGTAACATAATTACTATTTATTTTTATTATAAAAGAAAACAGAATAAATAAATTTTGAAAAAAATTATTAAGATCATTAAGTTTTTTTATTAAATATTTATTAAGCTTTTTAGTTAAAAGATGATATAATTAATTAAAATGATATTTTTGGAGGAGATAAAAATAAAACAATCTTTCTCCAGAAAAGTAAAAAGTAATAAGAAATTATTCCTCTTAATTTTATTTATTTCAATAACTATTTTAATAGTTATTTTTTTGATTTCAAAGAGTTTCGAACGCAAAACTCAAATCGCTTTTTTTGAGTTCTTTCTAGAAGAAAATTATGTAATAGAGGAAAACACCTTAAATAAGTTTATTGAGGTTTTCAATCTGCTGTATGAAGAGTTTGACTACATCATGGAGTTCATTTCTCCTATAGAAATATTAGCAATAGGGATAGTGGAAACGAATTTTCAGAACGTTAAGGGGGATAGTGGAGAAAGTTTAGGATACTTTCAAATACAGGCCCCTACTTATTGGTATTTAAAACATCATTATCTGGAACTTTATGAAACAATAAACTTCACTCTTCCTTGGTATTGGGATAATGTAAAAGTACGGCCCGATGCTCAATTGATGAGTGCTATTTTATATTTATATGATTTAAAAATTCGATTTGGTGAAGAACAAGCATATAGTTTATACAATGGAGGATCACAAGTTTATCAAGATAAAATACTTAAGCAAATAAATAAGTTAGAGCAAGAGTATGATGAATTTAAAAGGAGGTAATTATGAGATTTTCAGAGCCACTAATTTCAAAACCGATTTTTAGTGAAAAAATTTGGGGTAATGAAGAATTAAATAATATATTTAATTATAATGGAGAAGGGATAATAGGAGAAGTTTGGCTATTTTCTATTATAGAAGGTTTAGAAACAAAATTAGTTGGAATGAATACGGGCAAAAAGTATGGGAGTGCGAGACAATTTTTTCTTAAATTTCCTTTGCTCTTGAAATTAATAGCAACTTCCTCTTGGTTATCTATACAGTTACATCCAGATGATTATATGGCCCGGCTTTTAGAAAATAAGCCATGGGGAAAATCAGAGGCTTGGTATTTTTTAAAAGATGGAGGTCAAATTAAAGTTTGTAACGACAATGAATCTATTTTAGAAGCGTTTGATAATAATGAATGGGATGACATTTTAGAATATTATAAAATGAACAAATACGATTCAATATTTCTTCCTGCAGGTACAGTACATACATTAGGACCCAATAGTTTGCTTTTAGAAATTCAACAAAGTTCAGATTTAACATATAGATTGTACGATTGGGGAAGACCCCGTGAAATTCATATAGATAAATCCAAAAAAGTCTTAAAAAATATTCAGTCGAGTTATTGTATTTCAAGACAAAATAAAGGTTTACAAACAAAGTATTTTAGCTATTCGAAATTTTCAGACCAAATTAGAGAAGGTCTTGGATTATATGTAAATCTGGATTCTTTTGAAACAATTATACTTCCCGAAGGAGTTTCATTAGAATTCAAAGGAGAATATGTTGAATTCAAACTTAATGAAAAAGGTTGGAAATATTTGATTTAAATTGACAAAGCAAAGTTATAAAAAAATAAAAAAAGTTAACAATAACTTTTAATTATGAGCATTTTTGTCTGTTATAATTAATATGAAGATAAAACACAATGGGGAGGTAATATTGTGAAAAGAACTATTAAAGAAGAGATTTCTATTGTTTTATCCGGTGAAGCCGGACAGGGTATCCAAACTATAGAAAGATTGTTGACTTTCATCTTAAAAAGAGAAGGTTATTATGTCTTTGCTACTAAGGAATATATGTCTAGGATCAGAGGTGGTAGCAATTCAACAGAAATAAGGGTAAGTTCAAAACCTGTAAGAAGTTATACTGAAGGTATAGATATACTTATGCCTCTTACCAAAGAGTCAGTAGAGCATTTGGGGAATAGAGTTACTGAAGAAACTCTTATTATAGCAGACAATGAATCGTTAAAACTTGATAATAAAAATATATTTGATATTCCTATAATTTCAATTGCCAAAGAAATAGGAAATACGATATATTCTAATATTGTAGCTGTGGGGGTAATATTAGGTCTTTTTGGGATAAAAACAAAAACAATCGAGGATTATCTTCGAGAAAGGTTTGAAGGTAAGGGAGAAGAAATAGTAAAAAATAATATAAAAGCAGCTTCTGAGGGTTATAAATTGGGGAAAGAGTTCACTGATAAGGGTGAAATTAAGGTAATTATTGAAAGTGACGAATCTTTAAAAGATGATTTATTAATCAGTGGAACTGATGCAGTAGCTCTAGGGGCTTTAGCCGGGAATTGTGATTCTATTTTTTCTTATCCAATGACACCAGGAACTGGAGTATTGATAGATTTAGCTAATTTTTCAAAAGATTTTGATATTTTGGTTGAGCAAGCTGAAGATGAAATAGCAGCAATAAACATGGCCATTGGGGGTTGGTATGCTGGAGCTAGATCTATGGTAACAACTTCAGATGGTGGTTTTGCTTTGATGGAAGAAGGGGTGTCTTTAGCTGCTATGGTGGAATCTCCTGTAGTTATTCATCTGGCTCAAAGACCAGCTCCCGCAACAGGATTACCAACAAGAACTGGGCAAGAGGGATTAAATCTAGTAATTCATTCAGGGCATGGAGAGTTCCCAAGATTAGTTTTTGCACCTGGAACACTTGAGCAAGCCTTTGAAATAACGCAAAAAGCTTTCAATATAGCAGATAAATATCAAATACCTGTCTTTATACTTACAGATCAATTTTTTGTTGATTCTTATTACAATGTAAAAAAATTTGATCTTTCAAAAATTGAAAATAAAAAATATATAGTTGAAACAGATGAGAATTATAAGAGATTTGATCTAAGTAAAGCTGAAAATGGGGTTTCCCCAAGGGGCATACCAAATTTTGGTAAAGGTTTGGTTGTTGTTGACAGCGATGAACATGATGAAGAAGGCCACCTAACTGAAGACTTGGATATTAGAGTAAAAATGGTTGAAAAAAGGCTTAAAAAAGGTGAAGTCTTGGTAGAAGATTATATTTCTCCAGAATTGTTTGGAAACGAAAATTATAAATATCTGGTTGTTTGTTGGGGTTCAAATTATAACGTTGTAAAAGAAGCAATTGCTAGAATCGATAATAAAGATGTGGCTATGTTGCACTTTAGCCAAGTTTATCCGTTACCTGATTCAACTGTGAAATACTTGGAAAAAGCTAAAAAAGTTATCGACGTTGAAAACAATGCAACAGGACAATTTGCTAAATTATTAAGAGCTGAAACCGGCATAAATGTAGATAAAAAAATATTAAAGTATAATGGAATGCCTTTTTCCGTTGAAGAATTAACAGCAAAGATAAGGGAGGAATTAAAATGACCGAAAGAAAAAATTTATTCAGCCTTGAGAACGAAAAAGAACTTGACATAGCTTGGTGTCCTGGGTGCGGGAATTTCGGTATTTTGAATATATTAAAAAACGTTTTGGAAGAAATGGAAGAGATTACTCCAAATAATTTTGTTTTAGTGTCAGGAATTGGTCAAGCTGCAAAAATTCCTCATTACTTCAAAAATAATGCTTTTAATGGACTTCACGGAAGAGCTTTACCTGTTGCAAGCGCTATAAAAATGGCTAACCCTGAATTATATGTTGTTGCTGAAAGTGGAGATGGAGATATGTATGGAGAAGGAGGTAACCATTTTATTCACAATATCAGAAGAAACGTTAATATAACTAATATTGTTCATGATAATAGGGTATATGGATTAACAAAAGGTCAAGCTTCTCCAACCTCTCAAAGAGGTATGGTTACACCTGTTCAAGTAAACGGAGTTATTTTGAATCCTTTCAATCCTATAGCTGTGGCAATAGCAAATGGGGCAACATTTGTAGCACGTACTTTTGTTGGGGATATAAAAGGTGCAAAAGAAATAATAAAAAAAGCAATAAGACACAAAGGGTACGCGCTAGTTGATTTGTTTCAACCTTGTGTAACCTTCAACAAGATAAATACTTACGCATGGTTCAATGAACATACTTATAAATTAGGAGAAGAACACGATCCTTCAGACAAAATGAAGGCATTAGAATTAGCCTTCCAAGAAGATAAATTACCTTTGGGAATAATCTATGAAGAAAAAGGAAAACCAACTTTTGAAGAACAACTAACTATTTATAAAGAAAATAAAGACCCGCTTTTTAAACGTAATGTTGATTTAAATAAATTGGAAAGCTTTATAAATTCTATGAGATAAGAGGTGATAATATGGCAGTGAAAGTAGGAGATTTGGCTCCAGAATTTAAATTAAAGGACCACGAAGGTAACGTTTTTTCCTTGAATAATTTCAAAGGTAGAAAAGTTTTAATTTCCTCACACCCTCTTGCTTGGACAGGGGTTTGTGAGACACAGATGAAAAATTTAGATGTAAAATACGATGAATTTGAAAAGTTTGGGGTTATACCTGTTGGTTTCAGCGTGGATCCTGCTCCCTCAAAAAAGGCCTGGGCAGATAATCTAAGGTTAAAAAAGTTAAAATTATTATCAGATTTTTGGCCTCACGGAGAAGTTGCAAAAAAGTACGGTATCTTTGATGAAAAAAATGGTTTTTCAATGAGAGCAAACATACTAATAGATGAAGAAGGAAAGGTTGAATTTGTAAAAGTCTACGAATTAAGTGAACAGCCAGATTTAAATGAGATACTCAACTTTTTGAAAAAATAAAAAGATAAAAATAAAATAAGGCTTCTACCAAAAAGTAGTAAGCCTTATTTTAGAATATAAGGGAGAAATTTATTAAAATGAGAAAGAACTTTTTCTGTATAACAGCTTTAATCCTCTTGTTTATCTTTTCTGGAGCCCAAACAATCGAAATCCCTGAATTTCCAAAAGGAACCTTGATTATCTCTCAAGAAGGAGAACAATTTACTATTCCAATAGAGATTGCTGATGCAGAAGAATTAAGAAGCTTTGGTTTGATGTATAGAAAAGATATTCCATTTGAGTATGGTATGCTTTTTGTTTTTCCTACTCCCGGGATTAGATCTTTTTGGATGAAAAACACTTTTGTCGAATTAGATATTGCATTTATAAACTCTGAAGGAATCATTATAGATATTCAAAGAATGGAACCCTGCCAAGGGCCTAACTGTCCAATATACACTATTTATAAACCATTTAAATATGCACTTGAAGTAAAAGCAGGATTTTTTGAAAGATATGGTTTTTCCGAAGGAGCGAAAATTGAATGGATAAAAAGCAAATAAATAAATGAAAAAGGAGGAGTTTTGTATGCGGAAAATTCTTATTTCTACGCTTATTATTCTATTTGGGATCAATTTTATCTACGCGGCTGATAAGGTGGTTGTGGGAGCAAAAGCATTCACCGAAGGTTATGTTTTATCAAGCATGGTTTCTTTACTTTTGCAAGAGAACGGGATTAAAGTTGAAGAAAAATTTGGTTTGTCTTCATTTCCTTTAAGAAAAGCTATAGAAACTGGCCAAGTAGATGCATACGTAGATTATACGGGGACGGCTTGGGCAGCATACTTTGGGCATACAGAAAACATATATGATCCACATAGGTTATTTGAATTAGTTGCGCAAGAAGATTTAGAAAAACACGATATAATATGGTTGGATATGATTAATTTTAACAACACATATGGTTTAGCTGTTAGACAATCTTTTGCAAGAGAAAATAACATTAATACTCTAAGTGATTTAGCTGAATATATAAATTCAGGGAAGGGGAAAGATATAATTTTCGGAGTAAACCCTGAGTACTATGAGAGAAGTGACGGTATATTCGCTGTTATAGACACCTACAATATAGATATTCCCAAGAATAAAGTAAGAACAATGGACGCTGGATTAACTTACGGGGCTTTATCAAAAGGAAATATAGATGTAGCCATGATTTACTCAACAGATGCACAAATATTACGCTTTGATTTGAAGATTTTGGAAGATGATAAGGCATTTTTCCCTCACTACAATCCGTCTGTATTGGTTAGAAAAGAGGTTTTAGATAAATATCCACAAATTCGAGAGATATTAAGACCATTGACTTTGTATTTAAATGAGGATATAATTATAAGGCTGAACTATCTAGTTGATTATGAGGGTCTGGAACCCAAAAATGTTGCAAGAAATTATCTTAGAGGCTTAGGTTTAATAAAATAGAATATCTTGAAATATATTGAGTGGAGGCGTGCACCGAATTGGTTAAGGGGCCGGTCTCGAAAATCGGTGGGGTTTTCCCCGTGTGGGTTCGAGTCCCACCGCCTCCGCCATTTATTATTTGAAAGGGGGTAAAAAAAGTTGGCTATTCTTTCCGAAATCAATCAGTTTCTTAAGAGTAAAATTCCAGAGGGAAAAGATGATTATGCTATACCTAAAAGATGGATGCCTGATAATTATACGGGAAAAGTTAAATTATCCGGAAGAAAGTTTTTTGTCAACCCATATGAATTTATCTCAAATATAATCGACAAATTAAATGAAAACGCAAAAAGCGATGAAGATTATAGCAAGCCTCTCTCTTTTATTATAAAAACAAATAGTCCGGATTGGATTAAAACAAGCATCGTTTATTCAGCCCATGTAAGGGCAACTGCATCTTATGTTCATGATCAAAGAACTTTGTTTGTTCCCATAGATGAAAAAGGGTATACAGAGTCAGGAACATTTCTAAAAATGATAATGCTAATTCCATATTTCGCTCGCTACAATGTAGATAGTATCTATTTGTTACCTATAACTCAGTCCAGTAGTAAGTTTAAAAAAGGCGAAGTTGGATCTCCATATTCAGTAAAAAATTTCTTTCACGTTGAGAAGGATTATCACGACACGCTTTTAGGTAATAATTTTACCCCAGACCAGGAATTCTCGGCTTTTGTAGAAGCGGCCCATGAGGCAGGTATGAGGGTTTTACTTGATTTCGTTCCTAGAACTGCTGCAAGAGACAACGAACTTATACTAGAACATCCAGAATGGTTCTATTGGATAGATATAGATGAAATGAATGATTTCGTACCTCCTAAAGTGAAGAATTTAGGATTCGTTCAACCTAGCAATGAAAATTTAAAGGTAATATATAACGATGAGGAAGTTAAAAAACATTTAAAAAAATTCAGATGGGATCCAAAAACTCAAAATCCACAAAAATGGCTGAACTTTGTTGAAAAAAACAAGAACAATCCTGATTTTCTTGATGAGATCGCAAAAGAATTTAAGGTTATAACCGTTCCAGGATTCTCTGATTGGATAAATGATCCTCAACCAGTATGGGAAGATGTGACGTTCTTAAGGTTATATCTTTCTCACCCTGAAGAAGCTTTGAAGTATATAGATATAGAAAATCAACCACCTTATGTTCTTTTTGATGTTGTTAAATCAAGTTTGTTTCCTGGAAAAGAAAAGAATCAAGAACTGTGGAATATTATTGCTGATATTATTCCATATTATCAGAAAAATTTTGGCATTGATGGTGCGAGATTGGATATGGGACATGCTCTACCTGATGAATTGGAGCATGAAATAATAAAAAGAGCCAAAGGGTATGATCCATCTTTTGTTATCATAGCTGAAGAGTTGAATATGGACAACCATGTTAAAGCTAAAAAGAACGGATACGACGGAATATTAGGTAATTCATGGTGGGCTGAACCAAGAATAAAGGAAGGAAGATTTAAAAAATTTATCTCCGAAGTAACTCCAAAATTATTGCTTCCTACTTTTGCTACCTCTGAAACACCAGATACCCCAAGAGCTGTTACAAGAGAAGGAAAAGAAACTTTCTCAAAATTAACAGCCGTAGTAAATACCTTCTTGCCTAATGGAATTACATTTATTAATTCTGGGTACGAAATTTTTGAACCTCAACCTATGAATACAGGGCTAGATGTGGAAGATCCTATTGAAGAAAAATTTGAAAATTTGCCCCCAACAGATCAATTTTATGGTAAACTTGCATTTTTTGATTGGTATGTATTACATTGGGATACGGATCATCACATGGTAAAACTACTTACATTGTTAGGACAATTAAAAGAAGAAACGAAAGATCTTTTAAAAAATGTTGAAAATTATCATTTTGTGGATTTTTCCCAAAATGCATTTGTAATGTTCTGGTGGAATGGGAAACAAGGTGTTGTTATCCCTATTAACGTTGACTTTGAAAACCCTTATTTCTTTGATATCGATTTGGGCTTTTTTACCTGGAAAAGTGATCATAACATATACACAAAACTTGAAAATTATAGAAGAGGAGAAAGTTCTTGGATTGTTCAAGACGCACATTTGAGAGTAACTATTAATCCGGGTGAAGCTAGGGTGTTTTTTATAGAATAGTAAAAATAAAAAGGGCTTTTGCCCTTTTTATTTTAGTTTTGGAAAATTAAATTTATCTACTTCTTGCGTTTTGAAAAACTTTTTGAATCTTTTCTTTGCTTCTTTCATTAATTCTTCTTGTACAAGCATGGGCTTAGATTTACTTTTCTTGTTGGTTACTTTTATGTATTCTCCATTTGGTTGTAATTCTCGGGCTTTAAGATTGTCTTTGAGATATAACTTTAAAATTTCTTCTAATCTTGCTTTTAATTCTTCTTTTTCAATAGGTATCAATGTTTCAACCCTTTTATCTAGATTACGTGGCATTAAATCAGCACTTGAAATGAATATTTTATGTTCACCATTATTTTCAAAGTAATATATTCTACTATGTTCTAAGTATCTTCCAACAATACTTCTTGCTTTTATGTTTTCGCTTATATTTTTTACTCCAACTTTAAGAGCACATATACCTCTAATAATCAATTGAATTTCAACGCCTGCCATAGAGGCTTTATACAATGCTTTAATTACTGAAATATCAAGTAATGAATTTACTTTCATTATTATTCTACCTTTTCCGCCTTTTTTTGTTATATCTATTTCGTTTTCAATCCATCTCAATATAGTATCTTTCAAAGTTGTTGGAGCAACTGATAGTTTTTTCAATGTTGGAGGTTTTGAGTAACCCGTCAGAATATTAAAAAGAGCCGACACATCTTGGGCATAACTTTCTTTAGAGGTGAAGAAGTCAATATCTTCATATAACTTGGCAGTTATGTAATTGTAATTTCCCGTACTCATATGAACGTATCTTTTGATTCCACTTTCTTCTTTTCGTACTATTAAAAGAAGCTTTGCATGTACCTTTAATCCAACTAATCCATAAACTACATGGCAACCAGCCTTTTCTAATTCTTTAGCCCATTGAATATTATTCTCTTCATCAAATCTTGCTTTAACTTCCACCACAACTGTAACTTGTTTCCTGTTTTCCGCAGCTTTTATAAGGTAATCTATTACGGGAGAAGTTTTTCCTACTCTGTATAACGTTTGTTTAATTGCTAGTACTTTGGGATCTTCTGAAGCTTGCCTTAAAAGATCAATTACAGGTTCAAAAGAATCATAGGGTCTATGTAAGAGCACATCTTCTTCTCTAATTACTTTAAAAATATCTTCTTTCCCATAAAAACTTGGCGATGGTTGGGGAGAATAATACTCATATTTGAGATGTTGGTAACCTTCTAAATTTGCAACTTCCATCAAAGAACTCAGATCCAACAAATTCGGTATTTCGTAAATATTCTCTTTTCTCAAATCTAGAGTGCTAAATAAAAAATTCCTTAAATTTTCACCCATATTACTAGCAATTTCTAATTTTACAGGAAACCCTGTTCTTCTTTCTTTTAGGGAACTTTCTATTTCTATTAATAAATCTCTTGCTTCATCTTCTTCTATTGATAAATCGCCATCTCGGGTTATTCTAAACTCAGAGATTTCATTTATTTTATAACCACTAAAAAATGATTTTGCATGGATTTTTAATAAATCTTCCATTAAAAACAAAGAGCTTTTTTCTTGGCTGGGAATAATTATAAACCTGGAGAAAATAGTAGGTAAAGGAATGAAAGCAAAAAGTATTTCTCCTTTTTCATTTTCAAGTTCGACACCGAGGTTTATACCGCTACCGGGTAAAATGGGGAATGGCCTACTTTGATCAACGGCCATTGGAGTAACAACTGGGAATACTGTGCTTTGAAAATAATTTTCCAAGTATTGCTTTTTCTTTTCATCAAGATCCTTGGATTTAAGAATTTCAATATTCTCTTTTTCAAGTGAGGGCAGAAGTTCATTTTGAAGACATGCATACTGCTTTTCAACCATCGTATGGACCTTTTCAGAAATTTTTGCTAATTGTTGACTAGCTGTCATTCCAGAAATGTCTCTTCCTGTGAATCCTGCCTGTAATTGTTCTTCTAACCCAGCAACCCGTATCATAAAAAATTCTTCTAAATTCGAAGAGGTTATAGAAAGGAATTTAATTCTTTCTAAAAGCGGGTTGGTGGTATCATATGCTTCTTCTAAGACCCTAAAGTTAAAGTCCAACCAACTTAATTCTCTATTATTGTACAAATTATAATCGTTTAAATCTATTTTCTTTTCTTTTTTTTCATCTGTTTTTGCCATATCGTTCCACCTTTATTCTTTTTTTTCTAGTATGGGGTTTACTCCAAAGACTTCAAGAAAAAAGTTGTCTTTCCTTTTAAGGGCCCACTCTTCAAGTAAGGTTTCCCTTTTGGTGTGAGTTGTGATTGTCAAACGATTTTCTTCTAACGATATATCAATATCTCCAAGCTTTCTTTCATGTGCTACATCAAGTGCATCAGCAAGCCTTAATATTGCAAGCATCTTAGTTATTAAAATCTTATCTTGTTGGTTTTCAACTTGAGCAGAATAATCATCAATTTCTAAATCTTGGGCGCTATGAAAGTAAGAGATTCTAGAGATTATATCTAGTTCTCTTGATGTTAGCCCCATAATTTCTGAACTTTTTATAATGTTGTGAGAGTGGAGATAATGTTTTTTTATGTTCACGTATTTTCCTATGTCATGTAAAATAGCGGCGACTTGTAAAAGTAACCTTTCTCTTTTTCCCAGTTTGTGTATTGGCTCTAAGACATCAAAAAGCTTTAAGGCATAATTTTCAACGGTTTGACTGTGCTTTTCTTCATAAAAATATTTCTTCCCTATGTTTCTTGCTGATATGATGGTGCTTTTTATTAATAGATTGAAAAACCTTCTGTATCTTCTACTTAAAAGTTTTTGGTATAATAAGCTTTTGCTAAGATTCACCATAGGAAATACTAAAATGTTTTCAGCATTTGAAACTTCTAAAAGCATTTTATAAAAAGCTAGTGCTGAAAGTAAAGAGTTAGCTTTACTTTCAGAAATATTGTATTCTCTAGAAAGTTCTGTAGCATTTTTTGATTTTAGTTTCTCAAAGAGTGAATAAAACTCTGAGCGTGAGATATTCATTACTTCTTTATTATCTTTGTTCAATAAACTTGCCAAAAACTCGATTTCGTTTCCACAAGTCACAAAGGTTCGAATTTTTTTATTGTTCAACCACACCATAATAGGTTGAAAAAATGTACTCAGATATTCTCTTATCAAATTACTGTAATACAAAGTATCTTCCTCTAGATCTTTAAGCATTTCTGAGACTTTAACAGATCCAATTTTAATATTTTGAGAACTATCTATCAAACCTTTTGAATAGGTGGCTAGGCCCATGCTCCCTGTTCCTATATAAACAAATAAAACATCATTTTTTTTGTATCTTCGGTGTTTTTCAAAGTATCTAATCAATTCCATGTAGATATGAGACTTTTCTTCATAATCGTCTAATACATCAATAACTAATCCTGTTTTTGTTTCAATCTGATCTAAAATAAAATCTACATTTTCTGCTTCTCTTAGAGCTGTTGTACCAACGATTTTTAAATTCTTTACTCCATATTCTTCTGCTACCCTTTTGAAACCATTTAACTTCTCACTCATTATCTCTACTTTTTCAAAAGAAATCCTTCCTAAGGTGAAAGTATCTCTACCTAGAAATAACGGATATTCTAAACTTTCAATTATCTCAACGTCGTTTTGATTGTTTTGAGCAATATCAAGAGAAATGTTTTCAGATCCTATGTTTATAACTCCAGTAATCATAATTAAGCACCAACTTTTTCTTGTATAAGTGAGAATGCTCCGTACAAACATGCATCATCTTTCAATTTTGATAATTTAAATTCACATGTATCAAAGATGTGAGGAATAGAATATTGTTTAGCAGTTTCTATAATTATTGGCAAAAGTTCTTCACCTAAAGCTTCCATGATACCCCCACCGTAAAGAATAACGTCGGGATTTAATAGGTTTATTATAGATCCGGCGTTTATTCCAAGATAAAAAGCAACATCATTTAAAATAGATCTAACAACCTTATCTCCTTCATCATATGCGGATTTAAGTGTAGAACTTTTAACAATATTTTTTAAATCGCTCTTTTTTATAACCGTCTTTTCTCCTCGTTCTCTTTTGCGAGTAATTTCTCTTTGAATAGCAACTTTAGAAGATAAACTCTCTAAACACCCGCGGAGATTACATCCACAAAGAGGCCCTTGCGGATAAACGTTCATATGCCCTATCTCAGCAGCAAAATTGTATGAGCCTCTGTATAGACTATTATTCAATATTAATCCTCCGCCTATTCCCGTTCCAACAAAATATCCTACTGCATTCTTTGCTCCCTTTGCTGCACCAAATTTCCATTCCCCATACATACTTGCATTCGCATCATTCTCAACGAAACAATCTATTTTGTATTCTTCTTTCACAAAATCTATTAAATTAAATTCATTCAACGGCATATTGGGAGTAAATGCTATTTTTCCATCTTTTATAACCCCAGGTACTCCAATACCAATTCCTTTTACATCTTTGCTATCTTCTAATAATGTATCCAGAACTTTTTTGAGTTGGTCTATTACCTTTTCTTTGCCTTTTGAACTTTTGGAGCTTTTTTTCTCTGTTTTAATTTTATTGCCTTTATCATCAAACAAGGCACCTAATATCTTTGTCCCTCCGATATCCACACCTATCCAGTTACTCATATCTTCACCTTCTTTAAAACTTTCATATTTGATTATTTTCATTAAGGGTAGAATATAATTCATTTAAAATATTTTGGACATCAACTTTAATTTCATTTTCTGTCTTGAAAATTTCGTCATTTATCTCTTCCAAAATAAATGATAACTTTTTATTTTGGAACTTTTTTATTAACCTTTTCTTAAGAATCACAAGATCGTGATGCTTTCCCAGAATATCTTGAATCAACTTTAGCGATTTTTCTTCCTTTAATTTTTCTTCGTTAAACTCACCTAATATCTCCATCTTATACCTCAAATTTTTCACTTTTATTCTCAACTTATGTAGCTGTTCATCATTCTGTTTATCTGATTTCTGAAAAGTGTCACATATTGCTTTAAAATCTTCAAAATAACTTTCTGTAAAATAATGAGTTTTAGGTTCGAAATTTTTTATAAGTTCAGTAGTCAATATACTCATTGTTTGCTCTAACTCTGTTTCTAATTTTGAAGTATTTAATGAACTCAGATAATTTTTTATCTTGTCTTTTTGCTTGTAAAACTTTTTTTCAAAATAATCGATAAACTTTCGGTCTGAATTTTTTAGACCTTTTAGGTAATCAAGATATACTTGGTAGTCTCTAGCTTTATTACTTTTTTTTAATATTCTTTTTAAATCTTTTATAGTCTCTTTTGGTTGAGAGTGATCTGAAAAATGTATTAAAAGATTTATACAAGCCTGTAATCTTCTGCAAGATGTTCTCATATCATGTAGACTATCTTCACCTTTTTCTTCTAGAACACATGAAATGGTTTCTAAAAGACGTTTATTCATTTTCTCAAAATATTCAAGATAATCCTTTAAAAAAATCCAAGGATTTTTTGAAATATTATCTACAACTCTATAGACTTGGGATCCACCATCCATTTCAATTTACCTTTCCCAGATAAGATATCTTCAAACGTTTCTCCTTCAATACATATAACCCCTGTCTTTCGTAAATGCAAATCATCACCCGTTAATTTTTTAGCAAGCTCATCAAAAGTAGGGTTGTGCCCAAAGATCATCACATTATAATATCCTTTTAAAAGTTCTGAAAGTTTCTCAACAATTTCTTCAGTGTTACCTTCATATAATAAATCTTCTTCCATTATTTTTACTTTAGATTTGAAAGATTTAGAGAAAATTTCTGCTGTCTCTTTAGCTCTAATAGCAGGTGAAGTTATAATGAGATCAACTTTTTTCATCATTTTATCTACATAATCTGCTATTTCTTTAGAATCCTTTTTGCCTTTTTTCGTTAACTTTCTATCGAAATCGTTTACATCATAAGATCTTTTTTCCGCCTTTGAGTGTCTCACTAATATTAAACTTTTTATATCTTTAGACATATTAATTGAAAATTTCCCTTCCTTTCATTTTTTTATTTTCAATAATTATTAAGATTATACTACAAATTAAGGAAATTTTGATAATTTTTTTTAAAATATTTAATTATTCTGATTATTCCGTTCGATCCTAAAACACATCCAAAGGCTATTGTTCCCAACTTCCCACCTCCGCCACCTAAATGTGTATAGCTGTAAACAAAAAAGACAGCTACGAAGAAAGCGATCAAAAAAATTTCATAAAAATTTTCTAATCTTTCTTTAGAACTCATGCCCGCAAATGTTGCTGCCATCATAAGAACGGAGAGATTTGAATTACTTTGTGGAAATATTTGTGGTAAAATTAATGCTCCAATCAAGCTAACTATTGCAGAAGAGCCAACAACGTCTTTTTTCAAGTAAATGTGTAAAAAATAAGTTGATAAGACCCCAATTAAACTAATTAAAAAAATTTCAAGGCTTAAAGTTCCAATCATTGTTGGATTAATAAGATTTAAATCTGAGGTGATAAAAAGAATTATCCATGAACTAAAAGCTATTGTTCCTAACTTTCCACCAATCCCGTTGAAAACTTCATTTGCGAATTCAAAGATTATCCCAGCTATAATACAAGTAATCAATATATGTGAAAAATCATGTAAAAGTTCTGGAGAGACCATTCCAACAAAAGCTCCGGTATAAATTGCCACAGCTCTTTTATTGACTAAAAGTGCTCCAACTATTCCTACAAGGCTTGCGGCTATTATCGCACCTTGGTTCAAATAAATGTTTAATATATATGCCCCATCCCCAAGTATGAGAGATATGAAATTTAAAAAATCAAAATTATTTTTTTTGTTTTTTATATTTTTTATGCTTTTAAACTCAACAAAAATAGAATGAAATATACCCAGAGCAAGAAACAACAATAATAAAAATACAAAAAAATTATCTCTAATAGAAGATATTGCAGTTAGAAAAAATAAATATAGTGTCACTCCACTTAAAATTCCAAAAGATAAATATTTGTTAATCATTCTGAACCCTCTCTTATTTCTTTTTATATAATTTATAAGTGGAATTTCAGTATTTGTTAGTTTAAAATATTTATGGGTTCATCCTTTCATTTATCTTATACTCAGTGCCATTAAGAATTTTTTTAAAATTTTCAGTATGTTTTATAAGTATTAATAAAAACAAAAAAAGGATCAAAATTTGATTGAAATTGAAAATGGGGATAAAAGAAGATAATAATACTAAAAAAACCGCCATAACTGTTCCAATAGCTATGTATTTAGTTGTTAGAGTTATTAACAAAGCATAAAGGAAAAAAAGTATTCCGGCAATATAGTTAGAAGCAAATATTATCCCCCAAGTTGTGGCCATTCCTTTTCCTCCTTTGAATTTCAAAAACAAACTCCAGTTATGACCAACTACCGCTGCCAAACACGAAAAAATAAGCATCCAACCAGACAAATAAAATAAATTTACTGCTAAAAAATACGCAAAATAACCTTTAAAAAAATCACCCAAAAGTGCCAATAGTCCTATTTTCATACCACTTGTAAAAACAACGTTAGATGTTCCAACGTTATGGCTACCAAGTTTCCTTACATCGTTATTTTTTATAAGCTTTGGAAAAATATAACTAAACGGAATAGCTCCTAAAAAATAAGAAACTATCATACTAAGAAACCACATAAAATCCCCTTCTTTCTGTTTTGATATGTAATAATTATTAGATTATTAATTAAAAAGAATTTACATAATCTTCCAAGGCTTTTCCAATTCTTTCCAAAAGGGAATCCATATCTCTTGTTTTATTAATTTTTTTCAAGGTTGCCCAAAAAAGGTTTATGCCAATAATGGCTCCAATAAAATTCCCAATAAAATCTGTCATTGTATCAAAAAGGCTGTCTTCCTGAGCCAATCTATAACCAGGGTAACCTCTAAACATAAGATCAGATATAAACTCACTGATTTCCCAAAATACTCCTAAAGTCATCACTATTGATAAAGTAATTATAAAAACTTTTAAGTACAAATAAGGCATTTTCATTTTAGCCACATAAGTTCAGAACCCATTACCAAAGGAAATATTAAAAATACTAACCATATACCCCCAGTTACATGAAGGATGAAGTCATAAATTTCATAATTATCGTAAAATTGATACCACATTCCAAAAACACTATGCAAAGAAATTTGTATTATAGTTACTGTTCTAATTTCTTCTAAAATCGTGGATTTAGTTACCCACTCAAAAACCCAAGTTAAATAGACAGCGAATGCACTTAAAAGATATCCTAAAAAATGAGGAAAATTGAAATTCCAAAAACTCCCAATAATTGGTATAAAAACGACAAAAGAAAAAAAGATATTAGTAACTCTCAACGCTGTAAAAATTTTTGAATTTGAAGTAAAAAGTGTTTCTTTTACATAAGGATCTTTTGTAAGAAAATTATGAATTTTGTTAAACTCTTCTTTTGCTTTTTTTAGAGTTTTAGAAAGTACTGGTGTATTCATTGAGCTTTTCTCCTTTAACTTTTTTTATAACATTATATCATTTAGCAAAAAAAATAAAAAAGCAGTGAAATAAAATTCACTGCTTTGAGGGGATGATAATAAAGCGTGGCTCCGGGTGAGGGATTCGGACCCCCAACCTAGTGGTTAACAGCCACCCGCTCTACCGTTGAGCTAACCCGGAACAAGGGAAATAATAATTGTCTATCAAAATCCAAGAAAGATTATATCATCAAAAAACGGTTTTGTCAATATTTTTGTTTTTATTTCCGGGAACTATTTGTCCAAGAGTTACATAACTTTTGGCACCAGTTATTTGAGGGACGTTGTTATATTGCCCTTTGTAAGTTTTATAAGCTAAGACAGCAAAAGCCACAGCTTCTTTTGCATCACTCGAATAACCTAAATCCTCAAGAACCATAACAGAGATTTCTTTATTAATCATTTTCTTTATACAATCTTTTATCATAAAAATTAAAGTTGGGTTATAACTCCCTCCACCAGAAATGATTACTTGATCAATATTTTCACCTATAAATCTCATATAAGAATCGACAACAGAATAGGCAGTGAAATATGTGACTGTTGCTACAATATCCTCATCTTTTAATTTCATAATTTTTGCAATGTTAATAATATTTTGTGCATAATCAAGTCCAAAATCTTCTCTTCCAGTAGTTTTGGGAAAGTCTTTTGTTATAAACGGATGGTTATATAATTTTTGCAATAATTCATCTGAAATTTCGCCTTTTTTTGCTATTTTTCCATCTCTATCAAAATTTTTTTCTCCATTTGTTAAAATATGAACAACTCCATCAATTAACATATTTCCTGGACCTGTATCAGTACCTTTTATATCTTCTAATTTTGCCTTTTTTGGAAGGTACGTAAAATTCCCTATTCCACCTAAATTTTGCATTACCCTGTTATATTCATCACTTTTAAATAATATATAATCAACGTAGGGAACTAAAGGTGCTCCTTCCCCTCCAGCAGCTATATCTCTTGTTCTGAAATTATTGATAGTAGTAATTTTGGTTCTTTCTGCAATTATTGCTGCTTCTCCAATCTGTAAGCTAGAAACAAAATCTTTTCCAACATCATGATATATAGTTTGACCATGAGAACCAATCAATTCTACATCTTTTAAATTAAAGCCTTTTTCTTCCACAACCTCTTTTGCTGCTTGAGCCAACATTTCTCCTAATTGAAAATTTAACCTACATATTTTGTCCACTGTTCCTTTGTTTGGATCACAGCATTCTAAAATATTTTCTCTTGTTTCTTTATTATATGGTTTGTTCATAAAATTTAGAACCTTAACGTCTAAATTTTCTGGGGACTTTTCTTTTATTTCCACCAAGGCTGCATCAATTCCGTCGATAGATGTACCAGACATCAATCCTATAATTAGCATAAATTTAACTCCTTTATCATTATTTCGAAAAGACGATATTGTTAATTCTATTTCTTATAACATTTAATTCTGGTTTTTTCAAAAATCTATCGTAGTAAACAGAATTAGTCAGAAAAATAGAAAATAACCCATCCGTTCTAACCCAAAGGGATGTCCCTGTAAAACCGTTATGACCAAATCCCGAACTATCAAGGGCGTATTGGCAACCAGCCACTGGGGGAGCCATATACCCTATATGAGTGATATTTTCCCCTCTCTTAATCAAAGCCTTTGTGAAAAATTCAAAAGTTTCTTTTGAAGCGATATTATAGTCTAATAAATTAAAAACAAAAATACTTAAATCATCAACGTTGGAGAACAAACCAGCGTTTCCACTTACTCCACCCATATAATAAGCTATTTCATCTTCAACTTCTCCTTTTATTCTCTTGCCATCTCTAATAGAAGTAGCTACCGTTTTTTCTTTATTTTTTGGTTTATAGCAAGTGTTTCTCATTCCCAAAGTTGTAAAAATATTTTCGATGTATTCTTTGAAACTTCTTTGAGTAACCACCTCAATAATTTTCATTAGAGCAACAAAATTCAAGCAAGAATACTCATAACATTTGTTTGTGTTTTCTTGGGGTTGAAGATTTATTATTCTATCATACAACTCATCCCTACTATACTTTTGCCAAAGTTGTGAATAGGCAGGTATTCCAGAAGTATGTGTCAATAATTCAAAAATAGTAACTTTACTTTTTGGGCTTGAAACTTTTATATATTTACCAATTTTATCTTCTAAATTTATCTTATTTTCATCGATTAACTTCATTATGCCAGTTGTAGTAGCTATTATTTTTGTTAGACTTGCTAAATCAAAAATATCGCTCTCTGTGAGAACTTCTTCACCATCTTTGGTACCAAAAAAATTTCTATACAAAACCTTATCTTTTTTCCCTATTAAAATAGATGCACCTGTGTATAATTTATTTAATCCGGAATTTATGACGCTGTTCAAAGTTTCAATATCTTCTTTATTCAAATCATCACCAACTTTTAAAGATTTTTAGCAAATTTTTCTAAAATGCCTCCACAAACTATATATTCTCCTAATCGCTCCATTTCTTTCTCTAACTTTTCTATATTTTCCTTTTTTTCTTCCGCACTCATGGTAAGCAAGTTTATTACAATAGTAGAAAGTTTGGAGAGTTTGTTTAACCAAGGTTCGATATCTAGGTATAACGACTTGTCAATATCTTCAAGATTTTTTGAAAGATTTTCTAGTTCTATTAAGTATTCAATTAATCCATTTTTGTTTTTTACAGGATCAGAATTATAATCTTTTATCAGCTTTTTAAGCTTTGAAGATGTCTCGTTGAATAGTCTTGAATTAAGAAAGTTCTCACTAAATAATTTCATCTGTTTATAATACTCAGATCCTACTAAATTAAAAATTGATTTTTTCCAACTTTCCCAGGGTTCGTAACCTTCTGAGTTCCACAAATAATCTGCTATCGTTCCCAACGCTATCATAGAAGCACAGGGTTGATTCATAGGATTTGATAGAACTCCTTTAACATTAGATTTGTGTAAATCAGATTCTCTATTCATAACAGGAGCTAAAAAAAGTTGAGCTTTGTCTGCATCATTCACAGGATAGTTATCCCACAATATTAATTCATGGCCAAATTGGTTAGAAACTTCATCTGCATTTTTTCTACTAACTCGTTTTGACCACACCCCGTCTCCTGTCCATATTACAGGGATATTCGTATTTAATGTTTCTTTTATTGTCCGCCTATATAATGAGTCTTCTTTTTGCCAATATTCTGTAGGGCAAAAGTATAAGTTAATATTTGAATCTTTTTCTTTTAAAAATTCATACAACTTATTTGTTATATATGTTTGAGCAAGTCCATAATTTCCTTTGAATTCCTCTTCATCTTCTTCATAAAAAAGCTTTTCTGGAATATCATCGAACAAAATAGCAAAATTTTTAATTCCTTTAGTAAAAAGTTCATAGTATTTCTTGCTAAGTAACTCGAATTCCTTTTGATCACTGAATTTTATACTAAGTCCCGGGCTCACACAAAATACAAAATCAACAAAGTTTTCTTTTGAAAGCTTTATAAGTTCTTCTAATCTTTCCATTTCATTTTGCGGATAATCTTCTCTCCACTTTTCTCTGTGGTATGGATCATCTTTAGGCGCATACCAATACGTATTCATCTTATTTTTACCACAAAAATTTAAAATATCCATCCTATTTTTATGGTTCCAGGGTTTTCCATAGAAACCTTCAATTATCCCTCTCATTTCGAAAGAAGGAAAGTCATATATTTCGACTACTGGTAAACATTTTAACTGCCAATCAATAAGAGATTTAAAAGTTTGAAGTGCATAAAAAAGGCCTCTTTTAGATTTTGAAAATATTTTTACTTTCTTATCCTTTTCAACTTTAATAAGATAACCTTCAATATTTGTTGAATTAATAGTTAATTCAAAATTGTTAATTTCAATAAAATCTTTTAAATCTCTATCAGAATTGGAAACTAAAGTTTCAATATGTAAGTCAGCTTCTACCTTTTCTTTTGAAAATTCAAAAAGCTCTTTAGGGAATACATTACCAAAAGATTCTAAATCAAAATTGGTAGAAAGTAACAATTTTGTATTTTCAAAACAAATATTTTCCCCTTCATAAAACATCTTTTTTGGTTGGGGGTTTATTTTTGAAATTGAAAACATAAAAAAACTCCTTTCGTTTTTTATATTGTATAATATAAGAACTAAAGTAATTACTTTAATATTTATTTAATTATACCACTTTTTCTGAGTAATTTTTTCCAAAAAAAAAGAATAGAGTTTCTTTAATTAGGTTATTAATGAAAAAAGAAAAAAGTTATTTATATTGACATGTTGTTATTACTTAAAGTATAATATAAAATAAAAAATAAGGATGAAAAATTATGAGATATTTAGGAATGGATGGTGGAGGAACTCATTTAGCAGTTACATTAATCGATGAAAAAAAGAAAATAACTGATAGATTTAAGATTGATACAGGAGTCAATCTTACTTCTGTTGATTTAAAAAGATTAAAATCAATTTTAGAAGATGTTCATTCAAAATCTCAAGAAGTTAACGGCATTGTAGTTAGTTTTTCTGGAGCTGGTACAGATAAGAGAAAAGAGGTTTTAAGAGATATTCTAATTAATACATTTAATACAAATAATGTGATTGTATACAATGACGGAGAATCAATATTAAAATTTCTATTTAGAGAAAAAGAAATAGCTCTTGTGATAGCAGGTACAGGTGCCTTAGTTATAGGTATGAATCATGATAAAAATATAATCAGGAATGGAGGTTGGGGGCATTTATTTGATGATGTAGGAGGAGGTTTTTGGATATCTACAAGAATAATACAAGAAGCTTTTAAGCATCGCGATGGCTTAAGGGAATATGATACTATCTTTGAAAAACTTTTGAAATTCTATTCTGTAGATAAAATCGAAGAACTCACATCTCTTCAATTAAAAGAAGATTTTAAAACAATTATTTCTTCTTTCACTAAAGAAGCCTTAATAAACCCTTCCGACGCAGTAATCGAAATAATTCATGATGGGCTTAATGATCTTTCCTTAAGATGCAAGAAAATTTTGAAACTACTTAATATAAAACAACTTTACTTTACAGGGAGCCTATTCAATTCAGAATATTATCTAAATGAATTCAAAAAATTTATGCATGGATATTCTTTAATTCGAGTAGATACGGATGTCAGTGAAAAAATGGCTTTCTTAGCCAAAGAATATTTTGCAAAATAAAAACTATTTCATTTCTTTTAACTATTTAAACTGGTGAAGTTAAAGAATCTAAATAAGTAATGTTAGAGTTTAATGGATAAAAACTAAGAGGCATTATAAAAGTACCGTGAATATCAAATTTTTCAAAGGCGCCTTTTTTCTTTTATAACCAGCACCTTGATGTATTACAAAAAATTCATTTTCTACCTTTCCTAAAAACATCATTACATGGTCTTTCATAAAAAGAAGATCTCCTGTTGTTAAACTATTCAAACTTTTTCTTCTTTCTTTGATGTTATGAGTAAATGATATCTTTGGGGCGGGGATATAATTTTCTTGATATTTTGTATCCATTGGCAAATAAATTCCAAAAGATTCAAAAATATCCATTATAAATCGCGAACAATCTCTGTTAAAATTATTCTCTCCCTACCCGTACCTTCCCCCCTATCTTCTTAAATGCTTGTTTTATAATATTTTCTTGGTTAAAATCAATATAGGAAAAATTCACATCTTTGGACAACGGAATGGGAATTACACCTGAAATTTCTAAAGTTCTGTTTTTGTTAGTTTTCAAGTTTTCTTGTAAAAAGATATTTTCTCCCCATAAAAAATTTTGATTATTCTTTAATGTATAAATAATAATAATCACCTGGTCAAAAAGGATTACAAATTCAACCTTTTAACCAAGAACGATGAACCCTTTTTCTATAAGATTGATAAAGAGGAACATTTACAGCATGTTGTGAAACAAGGTTTTGAATTTCTATATAAATGTTTTCTCTCTTTTGAAGATTAGTTTCTGCTGCTTCTTCTATAATTTTATTTAGAGATTTTACATCAAATTCCTGTCTTGGAGATCTCGCAAATTTTATGTAATTTTCACCGTAATATATTCCATAACGGGTCTTACTTTGATAATTTGTAAAAATGAAAGTATGAGGATCAGAACAATCTCCCAACCATGCAATGCCAAAAGCACGGAGCATTAGATGTTGCCTTTGAACTTCTTAAAGTTTGGTACTCCAAATTTTTTGATTTTCTTCCTTAGATGATGCCAGATTTTTTACATTTTAGTCATCATTTATTTTTTCTACCCAGCCTTTTTGGAAGAGAACCCAAAATCTTTCTTGCTTTATTATTCTTTACTTTTCTTTTATATTTTTTGAATTTTTCAAAGAACAGTTTGTCGATATTCGTATTTTTTGTCTTTCTTATCTTTTGTTTAACTTTTTTAACTTCAAATTAACTATCATTTTTTTTATTTATAAAGCAGGTATAATAGCAGTATTATTGCCTTTAGAAATTTTAAAATCTGGGCCTGTTATATATTAAAATACTTATTTCTGAAAATTATCATTTTTAAAATCCCATTTATTCATATCCTATAATAGTTGATCGTGCTGTTGTGATTTTTCATAGAGAAAACATCTAACTCTCCTATTTTTTACATTGTAATAACTTGGCATTTCAGTTTTACATTTATCTAAAGCACTTTTACAACGAGGTTCAAATGGGCATCCTTTGGGAGGATTTATTAAATCTGGAACTTCTCCTGTATCCCCTAATTTTTCTTTTCCTAAATTATCAGGATCCGGGGCTGCTTTTCTAAGTAATTGAGTATAAGGATGTAAAGGATTTAAAACAGTGTCATCAGCATTCCCTTCTTCAACTATCATACCTGCATACATAACCGCTATTCTATCAGAAATATATCTCGCTGAAGCTAAGTCATGTGTAACATGCAAATAAGTAGTATTTAGGTCTTTTCTAATCTTCAATAATAATTTCATAATTCCTGCACGAATAGAAACATCGAGCATCGATGTGGGTTCGTCAGCTAAAATCACGGAAGGTCGCGTTATTATAGATCTAGCTATAACTACTCTTTGCCTTTGACCACCTGATAATTCATGAGGATATTGATTTAAAAAATTTTCTACTGGTATAAGTTCAACTTCTTCAAGCGCTTCTTTTACTCTTTTGTCAACATTTTCAAAATGATGTAATTCAAGGGGCCTTTTTAAAATTTTGTAAATACTTTTAATTGGATTTAAAGAAGAAAAAGGATCTTGGAATATCATTTGAATTTCTCTCCTGTAATTCATCTCTTCTTTTCTTTTAAAGTTTTTAGGAACAACATTTTCCTTAAATTTTATTTTCCCTTCATCTTCAGTATAAATCCGCGCTAAAACTCTAAGAAGTGTCGTTTTACCAGATCCACTTTCACCAACTATAGATATTATTTCCCCAGGTCTTACGTTTAGAGAAATATCTCTCATAGCATGAACATAATAAGTTTTAATTCCTTTTCTTACTGGAAAGTTTTTTTCAACGTGTTCCATAGCAATTATAGAGGAAAATGGCATGATACCCACCTGCCTGATAAAATCTCTCGAAATTCAGGTTTTTGATTACATAAATCCTTCCTATATGAACACCTTTCTTTAAAAGGGCAACCTTCTAATGGTTGCGAAAGGTCAGGAATTTTTCCTGGTATTCCAGAATATTCTTTTTCTTTTGTTGTTAATTTTGGGAAAGAATTTATCAACCCTTGAGTATATGGATGAAAAGGATGTTCATAAACATCTTTTGTCTCTCCGAATTCTACCAATTCACCTGCATACATAATCGAAATCTTTTTTGAAATTTCAAACAAGAGAGATATATCATGGGTAACAAAAATTATAGAAAATTTCTTTTTTCTTCGAATTTCATCTATCTGTTCCATTATTGACCTTTGAACAACAACATCTAAAGCGGTAGTTGGTTCATCCATTATCACAAGAGAAGGAGAAAAAACTAAAGCCATAGCTATCGCTACTCTTTGTTTCATTCCACCAGAAAGCTGATGTGGGTAACTTTCCATCCGTTCTTTCTGTATGCCAACCATTTCTAATACATTTCCAACAATTTCATAAGCCTCAGATTTAGAATAATTGCTATGTTCTAGAATGACGTCTAATAATTGATCTTTGATTTTATACACAGGATTAAGAGCGTTCATTGCGCTTTGTGTTACCAAAGAAAATTCTTTCCATCTATTCTTTCTTAATGTTTCTTTATCCATTTTTAGAATATCTTTTCCTTTGTATATAACCTCTCCTTCAAAAATTTTGCCCGGTCTTTTTAAAAGATTTATTAAAGAAAAAAGAAGAGTCGATTTTCCACATCCAGATTCACCAGCTATACCTAAAAAATCATCATCTTCTAAATTAAAGGAAACATTTCTAACTGCTTTAATTATTTTTCTACTGCTTGAATATCCAGCAGAAAGATTATGTACTTCTAATAACATTATTTAAATCACACTCCTCTTAACTTGGGGTTTGTCAACTCATCAATCGAAAAATTCAACAAAGCAAAACTTGCTCCCAAAATAGCTATTGCTGCTCCTGGAGCTAAAACCCATGCCCAGGACTGATTTAATAAAGCACTGCTATTTTGTGCCCAATAAAGCATCGTTCCCCATGTTATTGAACTAACATCCCCAAAGCCTAAGAATTCCAAAGAAGCTTCACCTATAATGGCCGTTAAACAAGCTGTAAAAAAATTTGAAGCAATCAATGAAGACATATTTGGCATAATTTCAGAAAAAATAATTCTTCTATGTTTTTCACCCGTGATTCTTGAAGCTATTACAAATTCACGGGACCTCATAGTTAATGTTTGGGATCTAATAACTCTGGCCCCAGGTGCCCAACTAGTAAAAGAAATAACCAAAATTATTGGCAAAATACCCCTTATTCTTACATATGACGCTATAACAATCATCAAAGGCAAACCCGGAATAACCATAAAAACATCGATTATTGTTGAAAGAATTCTATCTGTTAAACCTCCAAAATAACCTGAGGTCATACCTAAAAGTACCGAAATTGTTGTCATCAAACTCCCTGTAACTAAACCTACTACTAAAGACAATCTTGTTCCATATATTAATTGCGATAAGATATCTCTCCCCATTCGGTCAGTACCTAATAGAAAATCTTTACTCGGTTGGAGGTATGGAGCCCCAACAAAACTATTAGGATCATAAGGCGCTATAAAAGGTGCGAAAATAGCTATTATTATAAAAAATAATAGTATAAACAAACCTATTTTAGCTTTTTTATTTAATTTCTTCCACAAAATAATCAACTCCTTGTTCTTGGATCTAAATAAATGTAAACAAAATCAAGTAAAAAATTTGCAATAAGTACTGATAAAGATATTATAAAAAATATCGCCTGCATCAATGGATAATCTTGACTTGTAACACCTTTGTACATTAAATAACCTATACCTGGATAAGAAAAAACAATCTCCGTTAACAATGCTCCCCCAACTATATAACCCAAAGATAATCCAAATGAGGTTACACTTGGTAAGAGAGCATTTCGAGCAGCATATTTCTTCATAATGTCTTTTTCTTTTAATCCTTTCGCTTCTGCAAGTAATATATAATCTTCTGATAAAACAGAAACCATATTATTTCTCATGGTAATAACCCATGTACCTAGAGAAGCTAAAATTAATGTAATACCTGGAAGTATCCCGTGATAAATAACGCTTCCAAAAAATTTCCAACCTGTCAAAAACTCCTGTGTAGAATAAGCGTTAGAAAGAGGGAATAGGCCCAATAAGTATCCAAATACATATAATAAAATTAAAGCCAACCAAAAATAAGGAAAAGCTCGTATTATTAGACTTATCGTAGTAATAAAGGTACCAGAAGATTTATCACGATTCCATCCTGCCTTAATGCCAAGAAAAGTTCCTAAAAAGAAACTAATAATTGTTGAAATACCTACAAGACCAATTGTCCAAGGTAAAGAAGACATTATTAAATCTTTAACAGGAACAGGATAATATGAATATGAAATCCCAAAATTAAAAGTTAAAGTGTTTTTCAAATAAATACCAAATTGTTCCAAAATAGGTGTCTCTTTATCTAACCCCAATGCAATTCTCATGGCTTGAACAGCTTCTTGATCTACCTCTCCACCCATTCTTAATAAAATCCTTTCTGCCGGATCTCCTGGCATCAAACGTGGAAGAACAAAATTAATTACTAAAGCGGCAAAAAGAGCTATTAAGAAAAAAATTATCTTCTCTCTTACATATTTCAATGGTTATACCTCCTTAAACCGCCCCAAAAGGGGCGGATTTTTTAATTAAAGGGGTCATTTTAAAGGTTCCAACTGCAAAACTATGTAAGCTTTATCCATACCAGTTATGGTTGGTAAAGCATAGGGGTTATCTGCATTTGGCCATCCTACGAAATTATATGTAGTATATTGGAACCATGTAGGATTGAAAAACAAAGGGACCGAAGGCATTTCTTGTAAGGCGATCAATTGAAGAGCGGAAATAGCAAGTGCTCTTTCTTCTTCTGAAGATGTCTTTCTGAATACATCAATTAATGAATCTGTGGTTAAACTCATCCATCCTCCTCTATTGTCTCCAGAATAGGCATATCTTGAATGAAGCCATCTTTCATAAAAGAAATATGGGTTAACTCCATAATTTACCCAACTTAAAGCTAACTCAAAGTCTTTATTAGCTATTCTTTCTAAATAAAGACCAAAATCAACTTGAGAAACAAACACATCTATTCCTATCTCTTTCAACTGAGAAGAAATAACTTGCGAAGCAGCTATCCAATCTGTCCAACCCGCTGGTACAATCATTTCAAAACTCAGTTTATTTCCATTTTTATCAGCAAATATGCCGTCTCTTCCTTGAACATAACCTAAACTTACAAGAATTTCTTTTGCTTTTTTCACGTCTCTCTGATACCATAAATGTTTTAGATCATTATTAACTAAATCAGAAAAACCTCCTTTAACTACTACAGGATTGGAAACTGTAGCAAGCTCTGCCATTGCAATTTGTACTATTGCTTCCTTATCTACCCCAAGAGCGAATACTTCCCTGAATTCTTTGTTTTGAAAAATTGGATCATCAAGGTTAAAAAATATAAAAACAGGGTTCCCTTCAGGAAGCCAATATCCATGATTATTAGGATCCTTTGCTACAAAAATGTTATCTATATTTGGAAAAAATAACGTTCCCCAGTCTATTTCTTTATTCATCAGAGCTAACTGAGCAGCATCATTTCCAGTAAAAGCGGGAATTCTTATAGTATCAACTTTCAATTTTTCTGCTTGCCAATAATTCTGATTTTTCACCAGTGTATAAACTTGGTTTGAAAACTGTCCCAATTTAAATGGTCCTGTACCAATTGGATTCTCAGCTGTATACTTTGTAGGATCTTCCAGATCTTTCCAAACGTGTTCTGGAACAATATAAACTGTGAAAATATCATTGTAGACCAAAGTATCCACTTCTGACATAATAAATTTTATACGGTAATCACTTATTTTTTCAACCTCTTTTAAACCTTTTTGCCAAACTCCTCCAATATCTAAAGCGGGATTCTCCTTTAACATGTTAAAAGTGAATAAAACATCATCTGCATTAAAATTTTCTCCATCAGACCATTTGACATTATTTCTCAAGGCAACTTCAATCTCCAGATGGTCTTCCGACCATTCATAATCAGTCGCTAACCAGGGGATTACTTCCCCGGTATACCCGTTAATATAAAATAATGTTTCATAAATAAAACCTCTGGCAGAATAATTAGTCCCTCCAGAAAAATAGGGATTAAAATTCCTTGAAAATGGTCCAGTTACATCAATAATCATAGACAAAGTATTTGCCAATGCAAAAACGCTTATAACAGCTACTAAAAATACCATTAAAAACTTTTTCATACCTAAATACCTCCTCTTAGTTATTAGATTTACTCACTTTAGAAATTTCAAAACACAGAATTTAACTAACTTTAAATACCTTGGGTTTGAATAAAAATAATAAAAAATATAAATCTTGTATTAAAGTAATAACTTCCAACATTAAATGTTTTATAATTTATTTTACTACTCAGTTGTATATTTGTCAAATTTGAAAAAAAGAGGAAAAACGCTCTAATTTGAAATAATTGCCTAAGAACAAAAATAATTGACAATTTCTAAGAAAAATAAAAATTGACATATTGTCATTACTTAGAGTACAATGATAAAAAATGAGGAGGGTTTAATAAAAATGATTTTTCAAGGTTTGGATTTATTGGAAAATTCAGAGTTCAAGGGTTTCAAAAATAGAAGCATTGGTTTGATTACTAATTATTCTTTTGTAAATAATAAGATGGAAGATGGAATAGAGATAATGCTTAAAAAAAATATAAACATAGAAAAGATTTTTACTTCCGAGCATGGATTATATGGGTTGCCGGATGGACAAGAATATGAAGATCAAATTCATCCTTATTATAATATACCAATAATTAGTTTATATGGAGACTACAAAAAACCAACTTCTAAAATGCTGGAAAATATAGATACCTTAGTTTATGATATACAAGATGTAGGGTTGCGTTTTTACACCTTTATATATACTTTGGCTAATTCTATGATATCTGCAGCAGAAAATAATATTAAATTTGTAGTCTTAGATAGAATAAATCCTTTAGGAAGAACAATTTTTGGACCTAGGATAAAAAATGAATATTCTTCTTTTGTTGGCGGATATAAGCTTCCTTTACGTTATGGTTTGACCTCAGGAGAGTTAGCAAGGTATTATAAAAAATATCTCAACCTTGATATAGACTTAGAAGTTGTCAGTTTAAAAGGATGGAATGGTAAAACATTTGATAAAACTCAGTTAAAGTGGAATATTCCTTCACCCGCGCTCCCCACTTTTGATTGTACTTTATCGTATAGTGGAATGTGTTTAATCGAAGGTACAAATATAAGTGAAGGTAGGGGAAGCCCTAAGCCTTTCTGCTTTATTGGAGCACCTTGGGTAGATGAAAATAAACTTTATCTTTTGTTAAAAGAAAAATTTCCGAATTTAATTTTTAGAAAAAGAAATTTCATTCCAAATTTATCTAAATACAAAAATGAATTATGTAGGGGGATTGAATTTTTCCCTGAATTAAAGGATAATTTTATAATTATAGCAGTAGAAGTTATTCGTTATTTTATTCAATATGAGAAATTTGAATTTAGAAAATATATAGATAGAGAAAATTTGCAACAAAAATATCATATAGAGAATTTGCTAGGAGAAAGTAAAAAGTTATTTTTTGAAAATGATGATGAATATTTAACCTATTGGAACGAAAGCGCTGAAGAATTTATCGAATTTTGTGGGGATATTTTATTATATGGAGGATTAAAAAAATGGGAAAAGAAGATTTAGAAAAGGTTTTGGGGAAACTTTTCTTAATTGGAATAAGTGGAACTTCTTTAAATGAAGAAAATAGAATGGTTTTAAATTCAATAAAACCAGGAGTAATAATATTATTTTCGAGAAATATTAAGGATAAATTTCAAATAAAAAAGTTTATAGATGATATTAAGAATTTTTTAGACTATGAACCTTTATTTTGTATAGATCAAGAAGGGGGGATGGTAACTAGGCTAAATAAAGGGTTTTCCATAGCTCCTAGTGCTATGGCAATTTCGGCCACTTCAAACGTTAAAAACGCATATATAGTATCCAATATTTTAGCAAAAGAAATGCGTTCAGTAGGGATTGATTTTAATCTTGCCCCTGTTGTTGATATAAATAGTAATCCAAAAAATTCTGTTATTGGAATAAGGAGTTTTTCGGACGATGAAAGTATTGTAATAAATTATGCATCAGAATATGTAAGGGGCTTACATGATGGAGGAGTTTTATCTTGTTTAAAACATTTTCCAGGTATAGGAAGTGTTGATATTGATCCTCATCTTGACCTTCCTCAATCTGATTTGGAAAAAAAATATTTTTTATCAAAAGAACTTCTGCCTTTTTTGAAAATCGACTCTCCTGTCTGGATGCCCACTCATGTTTATCTATCAAATATGCAAAAAAAGAAAGAACCCGTATCTTTGTCTAAAGAAATCTTGACTGATTTTGCAAGAAATGAACTAAATTTTCAAGGGGTTCTTGTTGCAGATGATTTTGAAATGGGAGGAGTAGCTAATTTTTATTCCGTTGAACAAGCTGTTATTAAATCATTGACATCTGGTATGGATATAGTTAGTATTTGTCATTCTTTCGAAAAACAATTGAAGTCAAAAAAGGCCGTTTTAGAACTGTATAAAAAAGATGCAAAATTTAGAAAAATCATAAATACCTCTCTAGAAAGAATTAATAACTTATTCAAATTATCTAATAAGCTTAAGGAAAAAAGTAAAGAAAATTTATGCCTTGACAAAGTAGGAAATATTGAAAGTATATCTTTAATGCAAGAAATAATTGATAAATCAATAACTATTTTCAATTCATCAGGGGAGAAAGATTTTTTGCCTGTGAAAAATATTAATAATATTTTTTATTTTATACGTGAAAATAACTCATACAATATTGAAGATGTGCAAAAAAATATAGATTTTTTATCGCCTGAGTTCAATATTCAATCCAATATTATTAACATGAATAAAAAAATTCATGAAGAAATTAAGAAGGAAATTTTAGAGAAATCAAAAGAAAAAAACAATTTAGTTTTTTCAGAAAATGCCTATTTAAGCAAAGAAATGGTTGATTTAATAAGTAATATGTCGTTTAATTCAAAACTTCTTATATTAATAGCTTTAAGAAATCCTTATGACGTTTTTATACCTAATATTAAACACGGAATATGTACTTATGGATTCAATAAAAATGTTCTTTTGTCATTGTCTAAGATTCTCAAGGGGAAAATTAAGCCAACAGGAAGTCTACCAATTAAACCAACGGAGGTATAAATATGTTTGAAGATCTAGAAACCGAAAAAAGCAATCCAAAAACAACTAATTTGGACGAAATGGATAATTACGAGATTTTAAGAATTATAAATCAAGAAGATTCTACAATAGCTGTAGCAATTGCTGAAAACTTACTTGAAATTAATAATATTATAGATAATTGTTTGATGGCAATAAAAAACAAAGCCAGGGTAATATATGTCGGTGCAGGTACAAGCGGAAGAGTAGCTGTAGTAGATGCAGTAGAAACTGTCCCTACTTTCGGAGTAAAACCAGGAGTTTTCTTGCCTTTGATAGCGGGTGGAGAAAAGGCCTTTTTTAATGCAACCGAAAATGTAGAAGACTATGAAGAAGATGGAAAAAAAGATTTATTAAAAAATAATGTGATTTCATCCGATTATGTTATAGGAGTAACTGCGAGTGGAAGAACTCCTTATGTAAAAGGTGCATTATTAAAAGCCAGAGAAATAGGCTGTAAAACAGCTTTAATTTGTAACGTTAAGGATCCTGTGTTAAAAGATTTTTCTGATATTGTTGTTTCTTTGCGAACAGGACCTGAAGTGATTACCGGGAGCACTAGAATGAAGGCAGGGACTTCTCAGAAGATGGTTCTTAATATGATTAGTACAGTTACTATGGTTAAATTAGGAAAAACTTACAAAAATTATATGGTTGATGTTAAAATCATGAACAAAAAGCTTGAAGAAAGGGCAACAAGAATAATATCTGAAATAACAGGATTGGATACAAGTAGAAGTAAAGAATATTTAATTAAAGCTGATATGAAACCAAAATTGGCAATATTAATGATCTTATCGGGGAAAGAAAAGGAAGCATGTACTTTTGCCCTTTCAAAAAGCGAGATATTAAATGAAGCTTTAAAATTACTAAAGAATTAATTTTTTAATTAAAGATCAGGAATGATTTGTGGTTCGATTAAGAGAGCAATTTGATGAGAACTTAACTATAAAAAGGGTGGAAGTGTAAAGAGGTGAAAAAATGGCGGATATGCTTGTAAAACTTTATGATTTTGATTATGATGAATCACTATTTCAACATTTGGAAAATTCTCAAATAACTGTCAGAAGAACGAAGGCACCTGAAAAGTTCATTGTTTTAAATTGGGTAAAAAATAAGTTTGGCAATCACTGGGCTAGTGAATGTGATGTTTCTTTTTCAAACAACCCTATAAGCTGTTTCATAGCAGTAGATGAATCAAAAAATAAAATTATTGGTTTTTCTTGCTATGATGCAACTTGTAAAGATTTTTTTGGTCCTATGGGAGTGGATGACAATTACAGAGGTAAAAATATTGGCAAAGCCTTACTTTTAAAGGCACTTAAAAGTATGGAAGAAGTAGGATATGCTTATGCAATAATAGGGGGAGTAGGTCCGGCTAAATTCTATGAAAAAGTAGCAAAAGCAATTATAATAGAAGACTCTGAACCAGGAATATACAAAGGATTGTTAAAATAAAAACGAATAACTTTTAAATAATACTTTTACTATTCAAAAACTTGATAGAAAACTACCTCACCCCCTGTTATTGGAGAATAAATAAAGAAATCTTACTTTTTCACAAAAATGGTTTTGGAATTAAAACAATTATT
>NZ_AUPM01000014.1 GCF_003265365.1 Petrotoga sp. 9PW.55.5.1
ACTTTCATCCAACAATTTGACCATTGATAGTATAAGAGAACCCTACGAATCTTTTTTGTTTAGCTTTAGCCCCTTGATACTCTAACCAACAAAGAACAACCTTGGCGAATTCTTTTAAAGGCTTTTCACTGTTAGGATATTCTTTAAAAATTTGCAGCTTTAAATCACTGGGATAAACCTTTTTTCTTTTTCATATTCTCACCCTTGGTATAATATTAAATTAAGAAACACATTTTTCTCCAATAACCATTAGGGGTGATTAAATAGAACACTCAAAAACTATCTAGAAACAAGACCTATATTTCACTAGACAGAAAAAGGGATAAAAGGCAAAAAACTTCCAAGTCTCCCTGGATCTCCTCCAGATTTGAGAGAGATACCTCAAGGTTGTAGATTTGCGGACAGATGTCCTTTAGCAATTGACAAATGCAAGAATGATGTAGTGAATTTAACAAAGGTTGGGAACAGATCAATTAGATGTGTGCGATTGGATTACATTTTGACACAAGGAAAGAAGGTGACTCCTAATGCCTAATTTAACAAATGATAAAATTATTCAAGTAGAAAATCTAACAAAAATCTTCGGTAGTGGGAAAAACTCAGTAACTGCAGTAAAGAACGTTAACTTTTCAATAAATAGAGGTGAAATTGTTTCTCTTGTAGGGCAAAGTGGGAGCGGGAAAACAACCGTTACAAGGCTGATTCTTAGGCTTATAAAAGAGACTTCCGGGAAAATAATATTCGATGGGGAAGATATAACAGAAATAAAAGGAAATAGTAAAAAGAAGTATTGGAAAAAAGTTCAAGCTATATTTCAAGATCCCTATGCCTCATTTAACATTTTTTCGCCAGTTAAGAAGGTTTTGTTAGATGCGTTTAAGTTGTTCGATAACTCTTTTACAAAAGAAGAAAAAAAGGAAAAAGTATACGAAGCTCTAGAATCAGTAAATTTAAGGCCAAATGAAGTTGCGGATAAATATCCTTTTGAATTAAGTGGGGGTCAAAGGCAAAGGATAATGATAGCAAGAGCTCATTTGATAAAGCCTAAATTACTTTTGGCAGACGAACCTACCTCTATGATCGATGCTAACTTAAGATCGGGAATATTAGAGTTATTGTTAGGTTTGAGAGATACTGAAGGTACTACTATTATGTTTGTAACCCATGATCTTGGTTTAGCCTATTACGTAAGTGATAGATTGTTTATTATGCATGAGGGAGAAATTGTTGAAGAAGGTACTGCCGATAAGGTAATTACTCAACCAGAACATCCATATACCAAACAATTAATGATGGATGTTCCAAAACTTTCTGAAGAGTGGATTTTGAAATAAGCATTTATTGTTCAAATATATATATAATAAATCAATAAAACAAAAGCT
>NZ_AUPM01000015.1 GCF_003265365.1 Petrotoga sp. 9PW.55.5.1
GTATATTATCATTATTATCGATACTACAAACGCTATTATCGTTAGTACTATCGTGAGCATTATCGCTTTTTGGTTTTCTTCTATGAGTGTTGGTCCTAATGTGTCTTGCTGGATTTTTAGTTCCGCTGTTTGTTCTCCTAGTAGGTTTAGGATTTCTACTCTCATTCCTTCCATTTCTTGTATTATCGGTTCTTGTGATTCTATCGTTTCTACTATTTGGTTGAAGGTTTCTTTAAAAGAGTTAATGATACCTTTTATTTCTAAAAAAGTAGCATTTAATTCATCATCCACTATACTATATCCCAAAGTTGACAATTGAAGTTCTAGATTTTCAAATACACTTTTAGTATTATTTTTATCTCCTTCTGATAAAGTTTTAAAATATTGTGATGAAACTTCAAAAATTCTATCCTTTTCGTCAATAATTCTTTGAGAATATATAGTTAATGAAGAAGAAGCTCCTTTTGCTTGAGTTAAACTAATAAACTCGTTAACAATTTCTTCCAATTGAGGTCCATATTCCATAAAATCTTTAATAAGAGAATTTTTTTCTTTATTTGAGGCTACTAGTTGATTAAAAAGAATTTGATACTTGGATATAGTATTTTCTATTTTTTCAACATTGTAATTTTTAAGATTAAGGATAACATTTTTAGCTTTTTCTGTGTAATCGATAAATTCTTCTTCTTTTTCTATTTTAAAATCTTTAACATATTCATTAAGAGATAAAGCGGCTTGAAATAAATTATTTTCAATTTGTGAAAAATAATTTACATCTTCTGCCATTCTTTTATATTCTTCTAATCCTTTGTTAGAGTCAAACAAAGATACTATGTTGAATGAAACCGATAAACCAAATAGAATAAACATAATTATTACAATAAGTGATATACGTACTTTTATACTATTTTTCAACGAATTAAAGCCTCCTAACTGAAAAGACAATAAACTTACTTCCATAATAAAACTAAATATTAAATAATATTACCTTGTATTCTTCAAATAAAGGAACTTTTATAATGAGTTGGGATAACTGATTACGTTAATTTTATAGAAGTCTTGATGCCAATTTTTAAGTTAAAAATTATTAAACGCCCAAATAGGACTTTTTTATATGTTCGCTATTAGCAAGATTATCAGAAGTATCTTCCATTATTATTCTTCCATTTTCAATAACGTATCCTCTGTCTATTACTTTTAATCCTTGCTTTACATTCTGTTCGGCTAATAATATAGACATTCCTGTCTTTTTAATTTCTTTGAGCTTTTGAAAAAGTTCTATAACAAGCGAAGGCTGAAGGCCCAATGAAGGTTCGTCTAAAATTAGAAGTTTTGGATTGGCCATTAACCCCCTTCCTATTGCTAACATTCTTTGTTGCCCTCCACTCATAGTACCAGCTTTTTGATTTGATCTTTCTTTTAAAATAGGGAAAATAGAAAAAACAAATTCTAGATTTTTCTCAATTTTATTTTTAGCTTCAGGTATATAAGCCGCTCCTAATTTTAAATTTTCTTCAACCGTCATTAGTGGGAAAAGTTCACGTTCTTGGGGTACTAAAGATATGCCTTTTCGAACAATTTTATGAGTTTCAGATCCAATCAAAGAATTTTTTTCAAAATAAATGTTTCCTGATTCAGCTTTGACTAATCCAATTATAGAGTTTATCAAAGTAGTTTTTCCAGAACCATTTGGCCCAAAAATTCCTATAGCTTCTTTGTTTTGGATATTAATTGATAAATCCCATATTACTTGTATTTTTCCGTATTTTACATTTAAATTCTCTATCTCTAACATCAATCTTCCTCCCCTAAATATGCTGATATAACTTTAGGATCTTTGGAAACTTCTTCATAAATTCCTTCAGCAATTATATTTCCTGACTCTAATACCACTACTCTATCAGTTAATTCTCTTATTACTCCCATAACGTGTTCTATTATTACAATTGTCAATCCGGTATCTCTTAATTTTTTAACTAAATTTATCATTTGCCATGTCTCATCTGAATTTAGGCCAGCCATAACTTCATCTAGGAATAAAATATCAGGTTTAGAAGCTAAAGCCCGTCCTATTTCCACTTTTTTTAAATCAAGAACGGTGAGTTTATCAACAAGTGAATTAGTATTTTTTAGCTCTAAAAGTTCACATATTTCATATCCTGTTTTTCTTGCTTCATTTAGTTTTTCACCTGCTCCAAATAAAGAACCAACCATTATATTTTCTAATGCGGTAAAGTTTTTAATTGATCGAACCAACTGAAAAGTTCGCGCTATTCCCATTCTGTTCCTAATATGAGCAGGGAGATTTTCTATATTTTGATTTTTAAAAAAAATTTCACCTTCAGAAGGATAAGTTAAACCAGCTATCAGATTAACAAAGGTTGTCTTTCCTGCACCATTAGGTCCGATTACACCCAATATTTCATTTTCGTTTATGATTAAATTTACCTTATTTGTTGCAATTAATCCTCCGAATCTTTTTGTAAGGTTTTTTGTTTTTAATATACTCATCAAATATTCCTCCTAAGTTTTACTTGCTGCTTCAGTTTTACGTACATATATTTTATCCCTTATTGTACCGTATATTCCATTCGGTAAAAACAGTATTATTAAGACTATCATTATTCCGTAGATAATTAAGTGACCATAGGGCATTATAAGCTTGAGATATTCTGAAGCAAAACCTAAAATTACAGCTCCTATTACTGCCCCCCAGGTGGAATATATTCCACCAACAAGTGCCATAGCCATAGGTAATAGCAGGAAGTCTAAAGAAAATGTCGTTTCAGGAGACACAAATCCATATTGTTGAGCATAAATAGCTCCTGTAGCTCCTTGAAGTGCAGAAGTTAAAATTAAAATAAGTATAAGATACTTAAAAATATTTATTCCACTAGATTTGGCTATTATTTCATCATTTCTTATAGAATTAATTGCAAACTGTATTCTAGTTCTGGTAAAAATTTCTGATATTACTATTGTGATTAAAGCCATGGATAATATCAACCAATATATTTTAGTTGAATTTCCATTAAAAATAACATTTGGTAAAACTTTACCGCTAGCACCTCCAGTTAATTTCGGCATGTTTCTTATAATTACTGAAAAAACCATGGTTAAAGCTAAAGTTGTAATGGCAAAATATATTTCTCTCAATTTAAGGACTACAAACCCTAATCCTGCAGCTATTAGGGCTACTAATCCTCCAGCAAAAAAGATGCTTAATATAGGAGGAAACCCAAAATTTGAAAAAGTAATTATAGAAGCATATGCTCCAACTCCAAAAAAACCAGCTGTGCCAAAAGATAATTGCCCTGTTCTCAGCATAATATCCCAGCTTAAAGCTAGTGTCATATATATTAAGATAGTCATTAGAACCTGAAGGAAATAAGCTCCTGTAAAGAAAGGCAAAAATATTAATATTACAGTGGCTATAATAAATAACAAAATATCTCTCATGATTCGAGCCTCCTATTGGCATTTATCAATATTACTACTATCAAGACACCAAAGAATACAACATCAGACCATCCACCATAACCCGGAATGGATTGAACAACAGCTTCCGCAACTCCAAGGGTAATTCCTCCTATCAATATACCTTTTAAATTCCCCAATCCAGCCATAGCTGCAAGAGCAAAAGATTTTAAAGTAAAGGCGTTTCCTGATAATGGGAATACAGGCGTTCGAGGTAACATGAGTGATGCGGCTATACCAATAATTCCAAAAGCGATGCTAAAAACCATGAGATAAACAAAATTAGTATTGATACCAATGATCTCTGCTCCCTTTGGATTTTGTCCTACTGCTGATGCAGCTTGCCCCAACGTAGTTTTCTTTAAAAACAATTGAAGAAGAATTAGTATAACTATCGCTAGGACAGGATAAATAAATTCATAAATCCCAATTGTAAGATTCCCAACAGCGAAAGACGTAGAGGCATAAGGGGTATAAACACTTCTAGGTCTTGTGGTCCAAATTATTTTAATAATTTCTATAAGTATCATTGATATACCAAAAGTTAATAACAGCTGATTCAAATGTCCTGCCTTTAAAACGAATCTAATAGAAATTAAATATAAACCCATACCAATAAAAAAAAGTATGAAAAACAGAGGAATCGATGATATTAATGGATCAACTGACCATAAATTAAAAAAAACATATCCAATGTATAGTCCTAAAGTTAAAAAATCTCCATGAGCTAAATTTAATATCCCCACTATACCTAATATCAATGCCAAAGGTAATCCTATCAGTGAATATAAACCACCCCTTTGGACTCCATATATTAACGCTAAAGGATTCCATAATGCAACTACTATTAAGAAAATTAGGAAAGCAAAAAATGTTTTGTTTATTCGGAAAATAGGCTTCTCCAAGTTGAACACCACCTTAACATCTTTTATTTAAAAGGGGCTGGAAGGTAAAATCCAGCCACCTTTTTCTAACTATAACTATTTTCAAAAAGTAAATGGATAAACTAAATCGGCAGTTTGTAAGTCTAAAGGCCAAATTACTTCTTGCCTTCCATTTTGCCATTGCAAAATTTTCTGGTACTTAAATCCCTGATTCTTAATTATATTACTGGGTTCTATTTTTAAAGGCTCTCCCAAAGCAGTATCTTCAAATTCCAGGCTTCTTAATGCCGGAATCAAAACGTCTTTATCTAAAGTTCCTGCTTTTTTAATACCCTCAGCCAAGAAATATATATTTGTGTATCCCAAAGGAGCAAAGTATGTTGCTGGTTCTTCATTCCACATCTCAACATATGCATCATAGAAGTGTTTTGCAGTTGGACTCACATCATTTAAAGTCGGAGCCCACATACCGTATAAAATTACATTATTGGATAATGGACTTTTTCCGAAATCTGCGGGCCATCCTGGAGGAGCACCTACAAGTAGATGAGGTTGAAAATTAATTTCTTTAGCTTGGGCAACCATTGGAATAGCATCTGCATCATAACCTGCCCACACAAAAAGATCAGGGTTAAAGGATTTGGCTTGATTTAACATCGCCCTATAATCTCCTCCGCCAAGAGCAGCACTTTTGAAGGAAGCACCCTTAAATTCATCCATTATTCCTCTCCAGGGTCCTTCTCCTCTCTTAGCCTGTTCATACAGATCTAAATATGCAGTATATGAATCAGTTCCAAAAGCGCCTTCTTCGTAAGCCAGAAAGATTTTCTTTATGTTCAAATCGGAATAAACTTCATTAATTTCTCTCCAACCTAAACCGTAACCTTCACCTTGTTGGTAATCCCATGGATGTAGATGGAAATACCAATCAGCGTCGGGTCCCATAGCTATTTCTGCTTGATGAGATGCCGCGCCAATCCAAACAGTGATTTTTTGATATTTTTTCAAAATGGGAATTTGAGCTAAATGAACTCCGCTAGCCATTCCACCTACAAAAAAATCTACTCTTTCAACTGTTGCGAGCCTTTCAATAGCAGCAGCGCCTTTTGCGGGATTTAATTCAGAATCTATTACAACAAGTTCTAAAGGTCTCCCTAAAACTCCACCAGCATCGTTGATTTCCTTGACTGCCAGACGCATAGCTTTTGTAGCTTGATTTCCCGTAATATCTCCGAGCGGGTTCACAGCACCAATTTTAATAGGTTTTTCTGCTGCGGTGAGAATCGAGAAAATCATGATAAAACTCAACAAAATAACAAAAAATCTTTTCACTTGTTTCACCTCCAATATTTTGGTAACTTACAACGAATCAAGTAAATGAGAATTTGTTTTTTATCTCCTCCTTCCTTTTTGACTATACATTCTTGATAATAACGGCAGTCCCATACCTCCACCAATACAGAGTGAAGCTAATCCGTATTCACTATTTCTTTTTTTCATTTCATACAAAAGAGTTACAATTATTCTATTCCCAGACGCCCCTATCGGATGGCCTAAAGCAATTGCTCCTCCGTTAACGTTTGTTCTTTCTAGAAACCATTCTTTGGATTTTCCATAAATATCAGATAATTCAGTTAAAACCCCTAGAGATTGAGCTGCGAAGGCTTCGTTTAGTTCTATTAATTCGATTTCATCCATTTTGATTTTTGTTTTTTCTAAAACACCTTTAATAGCAGGTACTGGTCCTAAACCCATATAAGCTGGATCTAAAGCAGCTTGATGGTAACCAACTAATTCTGCAATAGGTTTTAGTCCAAATTTCTCCACAGCTTCTTCAGAAGCTAACAAAACTGCACTTGCTCCATCGTTAATTCCAGAAGCGTTACCTGCTGTTACAGTTCCATCTTTAACAAAAGCTGGCTTTAGTTTTGATAATTTTTCTATTGAACTATCGAATCTTGGATGTTCATCTGTATCAAAAGTTATTTCTTCTTTTCTTGTTTTTATAGTTATTGGAATAATTTCATCTTTGAATTTGTTTGCTTCAATAGCTGCTTTAGTTTTCATTTGACTGGTGTAGGCAAATTCGTCTTGTTCTTCTCGACTTATATTGTGTTTTTTTGCAACGTTTTCAGCTGTTACTCCCATATGATAGTTGTTGAAAACGTCTGTAAGTCCATCTAATATCATATGATCTTGAACTTCAAACGATCCAAATTTTGCCCCAAATCTTGTCTTGTAAGGTAGAATGAAAGGTGAGGTGGACATGCTTTCCATACCAGCTGCAACAACCAAATCTGCATCTCCTACTTTTATATCAGTGGCACCTATCATGATACTTTTCATACCGCTTCCGCATAGCATATTTACTGCGTAGGCAGGTTTATCTTCTGGGATACCTGCATATATTGATGCTTGCCTGCCTGGGCCCATTCCCTGACCAGCCATCAATACATTGCCTACAATAACTTCATCAATATTTTCAGGTTTTACTTTGCTGTCTTGGAGGATAGCTTTAATTGCTTCTGCACCTAACCTTGGAGCAGGAATATCTTTTAAAGTTCCCCCAAAAGTACCAATCGCTGTTCTCTTTGCTGAAACAATAAAAACTTTACCCATTTTTTTACCTCCTACAAATTTTTATATCAGTCCCAAATCCATAGCTTTATTTTCTAATTCTTTTCGATAATCTGGATGGGCAATAGAAATTAATTTTTTTGCTCTTTCACCAGCGCTTCTCCCTCTTAAATGAACTACTCCCCACTCTGTGGCGACATAATCTAAATCCTGTCTTGGGACAGTTACAGGGGCTCCTTGAGGTAGCATGGGAACAATAGTAGAAATAGTTCCATTTTTTGCAGTTGATCTTAGAGCTATTATTCCTTTTCCATTTTTGCTTTTTATCGCTCCGCGGTGTGTATCCAGTTGGCCTCCTGTTCCAGAAATCTGTTGAGTTCCTATAGCTTCAGAGACAACTTGTCCTGTTAAATCTACAGAAATTGCGGTATTCAAACTAACCATATTATCGTTTTGACATACTACATAAGGGTCGTTAACGTATCTACCTCTAAGCTCAAAAACTCCTTGATTGTTGTTTATAAAATCGTACATTCTTTGAGTTCCTAAGGCGAAAGCAATAATAAACTTTCCCTTCCATAATGATTTTTTCATATTTGTTATGACACCTTTTTCGAAAAGGTCTATCATAGATTCTGTTAGCATCTCTGTATGAATTCCTAAATCCTTTTTATCTTCAAGAAGTTTTCCTACTGCATTTGGTATCCCACCAATACCAATCTGCAAGGTGGAACCATCAGGTATTAAATCTGCTATATATTGAGCTATTCTCTTTTCTTCTTCTTTGGGTTCTGCTATTGGGATTTCTGGTATTTCCCAATTAGACTCGACTATCATATTCACATTATTGATATGCCATTCGGTATCTCCATGAATAAAAGGCATTTTTTCATTTACTTCCATCACTACTATATCAGCGTTCTCTGCCATATCTTTTTCATATACATTTGATATTCCTAAATTGAAATATCCAGTATTTTCTTGAAAAGGGGCAGAAGTTGCCCAAAAAACTACCGTGTTTCCTTCTTCTTTTTCAGCCATAATTTTATCCATTCCAGCCATATGTAAATTATTTGGTATGAAATCTACTATTTTTAAATTATCTTTATACTTTGACTTCCTAGTCGAACCAGAAAAAAACCAAGTATGTAATTGATAATTATCTTCATATTCTTTTTTTAAAAAAAAGTCATAATAACCTGTATCTAAGCAAGTAACAATTTTTATCTTTTCAAAATGATCTTTGAATTTGTGTACATTACTTAAAAATCCTTGAGCTTCAGCAGCTGCCATGCTTACAACTACTGTACATCTTTTAGGTAAAGAGCTTATAGCCTCTTCAATTGACAATAATTTTTGCTTATACTTTTCTTTCCACATACTTTATTTCCTCCTCGGTTATAAAACTGTGCCTCCATTTACATCCAATACATGACCAGTAACATATGAGGCTTCATCAGAAGCTAAAAATAATACTGCATTTGCAACCTCTTCTGACTCTCCCATCCTCTTTAAAGTAACTTTTGAAACTATGTTTTCTAAAACTTTTTCGGGTATTTTTTCAGTCATAGGAGTTTTTATAAAACCTGGAGCTACAGCGTTAACTCTTATATTAGCCCCTTTTCTGGCTAACTCTTTAGCCCAAGTATAGGTCATAGATATAACTCCACCCTTTGTTGCTGCATAGTTTGTTTGCCCAATATTTCCTCTCTCACCTACGATAGACGAAATATTCACTATGCTACCTTTTCCATTTTCTAACATGAGATTAGAAACAAATTGTGTCATATTAAAAACGCCTTTTAAGTTAACATCAATAACAACATCCCAATCTTCTTCTTGCATTTTTTGTAGCAAAGCATCTTTAGTTATTCCAGCGTTGTTAACGAGGACATCTATTCTTCCAAATTCTTCTTTGACTTTTTCCACAAAAATTTTAATCTCTTCTCTCTTAGTTACATCAAGGACAAAAGTTCTCACGTTTTGTGGGGTTTGCTTATCAAGCTCATCCAAAGTATCTTTGTTCATATCTAGAGCAAAAACCATTTCTGCATTTTCTTCAGAAAATTTCTCAACAATACTTCTTCCTATACCCCTAGCGCCACCTGTTACAACACAAACCTTTCCTTTCATTCTATCCATTCCAATACCTCCTAAATTCTAATTTTTCAGATATTTCCCCATTTTACAGTTGTAGCAGCCCATACAAACCCTAACCCAGCTCCTACTAAAACTATTATATCCCCCGATTTTATTTTTCCTTCTTTCAAAGCTAATTTCATAGATAATATCTGATCATTTTGACCTAAATGACCGTAATTTTCTAAATATGTGGTTTGATTTTCATTAAGTCCTAATTCCTCAAGTACCGCTTTATGTGCAGATCTTTTAAAATGTAAAATAGCAAGGTAAGCGATATCCTTTTCTGTATAACCGGATTTTTTTAGAGAATCTCTTATAACCGCATAAAAATTGGGCATAGTTTTTTCATTCAAATTATTTTTGAATTTTTCAGGATCTTTAACTGTAAAATAATATTTATTTGCATCTTCTGGTTCCATAGGCCATTTCTTTGTACCGCCTACTTCAATCACACACTGTTCTGAAAATGATCCATCACCTTTAAAAGATGATTCTAAAATCAAATTTTTATTCAAGTTTTTTCTTAAAATTACAGCTGCCCCACCTGCTCCAAGATCAAACATAAAGGATGTTTCTGGAATATTATAATTAATCAAATCATTGTTTCTATACCCACTTACAAGAAGAACCGTATTCAAATTTTTATTACCTAACATTAAAGATTTTGCAGTTTCCATTCCTACCATCATTGAGCCACACATCGCTTCCATATCAAAACCCCAGGCATTAGTAGCTCCAATCTCATATGCTACTTTTAAACTCGCAAGCCAACATGGATAATCTTTATGTTGAGCACCATTCCAAATTACAAGGTCAATATCTTTAGGACTTATTCCTGCTTCTGAAATGGCATCTTTAGCTGCTTCTATACCCATATAGCTAGTAGTATCCTTTGAGCTGGGAATAGGTTTTTTTAAGATCCCAAACTTCTCTTCAATAACCCATTGAGGAATATTTGTTCTTTTTGCAATTTCATCTGGGTATATATAATTATCAGGTATATAAATTCCTAAGCCCATTATTCCAACATTATCCATAAACAAACCTCCTAAAATTTTCAATAGGTGAATCAGCTCTCAAAAAATATATAATAAAAAGCTAATTACTTTAAAAAATTTTCCACAACAGTGGTCAATTGTTTTAAATCATCTATTAACGGTGAATGTCCACAGTTTTTTAAATAAACAAGTTGAGCATTCTCTCCAATATCCCTCTTGATATCAAGAGCCATCTGCTCAGGAACAACCAAATCATTTTCACCCCATAAAACTAAAGTGGGACATTGTATTGTTGCAGCTCTTTTATCACCACTTTTTATTCCATTGAATTCGTTACTAATATTGAACGTAGCTAAAGCATAATCTACGTCCACAAGATTTCTTTGAGTCAACATATCTTCTAAATACTCATCGTACTTTTCATCTTCGGGCTTGTTATGTGTATAAATAGTAGCTTCCCATATCATTTTCAGCATCTCTTTGTCTCTATTTTTATAGGCATTGAGTATAGGGATAACTTGAACAAAATCTTGAGCAATTTCTTCTTTTGTTTTTAAAAAATCTCCTATAATCGGCTTGCCGTTTTCATCTTTTCTAAAAATCGGGTAACCTTTTGTACCAACAGATTCCAGCAAGACAAGTTTGTTCACATACTCAGGGTAGTCAGAAGCGAAAATCATGCAAACACCTCCACCTGTCGACCACCCCATTAAATCAAAGTTTTTGATGCCTATGCTGTCAACAAAATCTTTTAAATCTTCTTTGAAATCGTCTAAAGAATTAATTAGTTTATTGTAAGTCGAAGTACCAAATCCCCTTAAATCTGGGGCATAAATAGTGTATTCTGAATCAAATGCTTCCATGAACACATCCCAATGTTTTGAAGATGTCATATTACCATGAACCAAAATCAAAACTTTATTTCCGCCTTCTCTATGTCTATATCCAATGGTTTCACCATTCTTTAACTCCACTTTATTCATAGATATTTTCATTTTTTCACTCCCCTTTTAAAATTAAACCTGAACCATCTCTCACTTTTAGTATAAATCATTTTAACATATAATACAAATGTGATTAACGTTATTTAGATTGAACCAGAAGAAGTTAAGAGCAATTAGGTGCGATTAAGGAATTAAATCTTAAGTTTTCTCATTATTTGAAAAATCTTTTAAAAAGGTCAGGATCTATCAAAATTTATGTGGTGTAAAACTATTATTGAATAAAATAAAAAAAGATATACCCACTTTTTTGGACCTCTTTTTAGGAAGTACAGCGGGTGCAAAATTATAAAAAGTCTTTGTATCTAACTCATTTAAAAAAATTAATTAGGAAAGATTTCAAAATCTTCTGTCGTCGTTGAATATTCCTCCCATGAACCCTCTAAGATTGTTTCTGTCTTCTCCTTTATTTTGATACCTTGAAGCAGAAATTATCCTATCAGCTAATCTTGAAAACGGAAGACTTTGTAGATATATTATTCCCGGCCCAGTCAATTTTGCCAAGAACATGCCTTCTCCACCAAACAGAGCATTCTTAAAACCACCAATAAATTGTATATTATAATCTACTGTATTTTCAAATCCTACAATACATCCTGTGTCAACTTTTAAGGATTCTCCAGGTTGAAGACGCTTTTCTATTATCGCACCCCCTGCATGTATAAACGCCATGCCATGACCTTCCAACCTTTGAAGTATAAATCCCTCACCACCGAATAAGCCGGCTCCCATTCTTTTTGTAAATTCGATGTTTATTTCAACTCCGTTGGCAGCACACAAAAAGCTATCCTTTTGACAGATGAAAGTTCCGTTAAATTGAATTAGGTCGATGGGAACAATTTTTCCCGGATATGGTGCTCCAAATGCTACATGCCCTTTCCCTGAACCATTTTGTATGAAATTAGTTATAAAGAAACTTTCGCCAGTCATCATCCTTCTTAATCCCTTAAATAGTCCACCTCCTGTATTTGTTTGCATTACAATTTCATTTTCCATGTACATCATTGCACCAACTTCAGCTCTGATACCTTCTCCTGGATCAAGTTCTATTTCCACCAACTGCATGTCATCCCCAAATATTTTGTAATCTATTACATCTGCCATTCCAAAGCCCTCCTTTTTCTAAGCTTATCAATTTTTTAATTTTGAAAGTTCTAATTAGAAAGGTTTGATCAATAATCTTTGATTATATTACATAATATTATAACCCCTAAAAGTCTTAATATGATCTTTTATTTCGTTCCTTTTTTCAGATTTTCTACAGTTTTTAATGAAAATATCGAATGCGATTTTTCAACCAAAACCTTTACTTCTATGGTATAATTTAAATAGATGACTTCAATCCTACAAACAAAGGAGAAAAACAATGTCGAACAAAGACTCAATATTCAAAGAACTCTTTGAAGACAAAGAAATATTCTATGACTTTCTAAAAGCTTTTCTAACCAAAGTAAAT
>NZ_AUPM01000016.1 GCF_003265365.1 Petrotoga sp. 9PW.55.5.1
TCCCAACTATGGCTATCTTTTCGTTTTTGCCTATGAATAGGTTTATATCTTTTAAAACTAACTCATCTTTGTATGTGAAAGAGACTTTGTTGTATTTAATGTCATAATTTTTAGGAAAAGAATAAATTCCTTCACTTTCTTCTTCTGGGAGATCAAGTATTTCAAAGAACCTTTGTGAAAGGGTGTCTGCTCGTTGTAATTGTGCAAGCTGTTCGTTGATATTTTTAAGAGGAACAAAAAGCCCCGTAGAAAATTGATAAAAGGCAAGTAAAGTCCCAATTGTTAAAATATTAGACATCATTAGATATCCTCCAACTCCAAGTATTAATGGTGTGGTGATAGATATGATTAAATATACTCCCTGATCTAATTTAAGAAAATCCTTTATGTATTTTTTCATGCTATTTTTCCAGTTTTCAGTTCTTTCACTAACCTTTTGCTGAAAAAAAGTTTCTTTAGAAAGTATTTTTACAGTATTTATACCTTCTGTCTTTTCTCTCAAACTTTCCATAACGTTGCTGTATTCTTTCCTTTCTTCAGATGAAGATTGTTGAAAGTTTTTGCTGAATTTATTCAATATCAAATAATAAAAAGGTATTGTTGCAAGTACCACTATAGTAAGATGCCAACTAAAAAGGAATAATACAGTTAAAATAAGTGCGAGTTGTAGAAGGTTTAGGTATATAGAAGGTTTTGTTAGTATTAGAAAATTAGCAACTTCAGATGCATCAGATGCTATTCTTGTTAAAAAATCGCCTAACAAAGTTTTATCAGAATATAAAAAAGGAACTTTTTGAATTTTGTTATATAGAATAATTTGTTCTTTTTTTGTTACGCTTATTTGATATACATTTGAGAAATAATCTGTTGCAAGTCCAATCAAAAATTGCCCAATTATTATTGTTAAGAATATTGCCATCACTGGAGGAATTAAAGAAAACCTTTCAGCAGTTATTACATTATCGATTAAAAATCTTATAATGAAAGGATTTGCAACAAGAAGTAGATAACTGAAAAAAGTTAAGAGATAAATATTGAATATTTGTCTTTTATATTTTTTCGAATATTTAAATAACCTTTTAACATTTTTAGAAACTATCGTAGAGTTCATGGGAAAACTCCTTTTTCATCTACATAATTTCTTTTTTATTATTTTATTATATCCTCTATCTACAAATCCATTTTTTTCAATTAGATAAATAATTTGTTTTAGTCCTGCAATAGGCCTCTTTGCATATTGCAAATATTTGTTATCTTTTAAATAAAATTAAGCATCTGTTTTTCTATAAACATCTGGAATTAACTTTTCTGCTTTCTCATACATCCCATATCTTAGCAAAACTTTTATAATTCCACAACTCTCACTTTCTATATGTGGTTCCAGTGTTGTTATATCTTTTAAATCTCCAGGAAAAGACGGAAAATTTTTTCCTTCACCCCTATAACTTATTTTTACAAATAAAATTTCTGTACCCTATTTTTATCATACCCTTTTCTATATGATTTTCAAGCGATTTTTTTATCAGGTTCAAATATAGATTGAAACGTATTTTCAGAGATTAGTTCAAAAAACCTTATGTAAACTCAAAATAAGATGTTTTTTATCATGTTTTATACTCTGTTTTCGCTTTCTCTTTTTTGATGATAGTTATGATTTAATTAATTAAAAAGAGAAAAACGATTAACTATTGACTTGTTAACATTGGAACCGAAGTAAATATTATGTTATTATTAAATGACAATTATGGAACAAAAACAGATGTATGTAGAAGGAGATGATTCAAATTCTTTTAGAATTAGAATAAAAAAGTACATAATGAACTTTGGAAGGTATTATGAAATAAGAAACATACCAAAAGAATTAAGACCAAAAGTACCATATGAACTTTATTATCTAAAAATCCCGAAAGATCTAAATATTTTGCATATTCTTCTATTGATTGTTAGAAACTCTCCCACCAAAGTACTCTTTGAACTAAGCTACGGGAACTATTTTTTATTCTTTAATAAATTTTCATTCTTTACTATATTTCCCTTTTCTTGACATAATAATTATACCTCCAAAGTAGTTTTGTAATTTTTATTAATTACGTGTCTACTTTGGAGGTATCATACCAAAAAATTCAGGACTTTTTATTATTTGTAAATAGTGATAAACAAATCATCAATTATCTTAGGATCAGTTGGATCTCCTCCACCAAAAGCCCATTGCCCTCCTTGTGGAGTTAAGGGCCTAAAGACTCCTTCGATACCATCATAATCATAGGTTGTTATATATATATTCCACCCAGTTAAATCATTTGTTTCTAAAACACTCAAAGGTATTAAAAAAGTAATCTTATTTTCTTGTTTATTTACTTCAGCAACCGGTGAAGGAATTATGGGATCTCCAAAATTGTTGGGGCCGGCATTATTTGAGCTATATAAATAAATGTCCCAACCTGTTGCCCACATTCCATAATCCCAATCGTAATTTTCAGGCATAGTTGCATTTTGGAAAGGTAACTCAACAGCTCCCACTTTATTTGGATCATCGAAGTAAATTTGAAATGTTACATGATCGAATCCATTTGGAGGAGACCAAATATCAGTTACATTTTCCATAGTAATTATCATTCTAAGCATAGTACCAATTTGTACTAATTCAACTTTTCTTATATCCATTTGACTGTTAAAGGTTGAATCTTTTGGATATGAATATAAGCCTAAAGGACCTTTATCATCGCCAGCAGGATCTTCAACTATCTTCAAAGTAACCATTGGGATATCAAAATTTACCTTATATTCTTTAGAATATTCAACAATCAAGGGAGTCTTCCCATAAGCCTTTGCAAAAATTTTGTGTGAACCTGGTGTAAAGTCTGATATTTTTATTTTCACTTCCCATTTTTCTTCCATTCCTTGATTTAAATCTACTCGTGCATATTCTTTTTCTTCTCCATCGACGATTATTCTTACGGATTTTGCATTCGAAGCAGTTCCAGACAATATAAAATCATCAGTAAAAGTTTGACCATCTGTAATATTGTTTATGGTAACCGAAACATCACTTTTTACAACTTCTCTTTTTTCATCGCTTACTTCAAATATGCCAAATGATTTTGAATTTAAAAAAAGATTAAAAGGCTCAGTATATACCATTTCTTTATTAACAATGTTATTTACAATTAAAGGTTTTAAAACAGTTCCTTCTTCTACATTAAAATCCATGCCTGTTGCATGCTTTTTATTATAAGAGGTATTCATCATTATAATGTAAGTTTTTGATTCATCATAGACTTTGTATATCAATGGTCCTGGACCTAAATCATCAGAAAAAATCACATCAACCTTACCATATCTAAAAGTCGGTGTTTCTTTTCTTAATTGTGCTAACTCTTTTATAAACTGATAAGTTGGAGTATTAGTATTATAGTGATCTTTACCTTCTGAAGCAAAACCATTTGCGAACATAGCAGCCCTCGTTTCAGTAAAATTCTGCTCGGTTCCATAATAAATTGTTGGTATCCCTGGTATTGTAAAAATCAAAGTTAAAGCTTGCTTAAGACTACTGATGTCAGAACCTTTTAAAAATCTGTCCATATCGTGGTTATCAACAAAAGTTATCATTCTTGATGGATTATCATATATTTTCTCTCTTTGTTCAAGTCGATAAGCTAAATAAGATGTAGGTTTACCTTCCTTAAAGACTCTCTTAATATCAGTTTGAAGTGGAAAATCGAGCATAGAATTGAATCCTAAGCCGAAAAAATCATTTATTTCTTTTTCAGCGTTATTAGAAAAAGGGTCAGAAGTTAACCATGCTTCTCCATAAACTAAAAAATCTTCTTTTCCTAAATTTAAGGCAGATTCAAATATACCTTGCTTTCCTTTCAAAAATTCTGGCCAAAATTCTGGTTCAACATATAGAACGGTGTCGATCCTAAAACCATCAACATCGGCTTCTTCTATCCAAAACGAATAAGAATCTTTTAAAGCTTCTATTACTAAAGGATTTTCGGTATTCAAATCATCAAGTCCAGAAAATTCTGTATTATACCTATTAGGATCTTTTATTTCTGAAGGCCAATGATAAACATTTAATTTTCGTTGTTCTGGATCGTTGTAATCATTCATACTGAAAGGATATTGTGTTGGCTTATTAGTAGGAACACTTTGATCGTTCAAAAAATATCTTCCGTTTTCATACATAAAAAAATTCCCGGTATGATTTGTAACTATATCCTGTATGACATACATGTTCCTTTTATGAGCTTCTTCTACAAATTTTTTGTAAAGTTCTAAATTTCCAAAATGTTCTTCAACCCTTTTAAAATCTCTTGCCCAATAACCATGGTATCCTCCATAATTAACAGCTCCATCCCACCATTGATTTGCTATAGGCGGAGTAACCCATATTACCGATGCACCTAATTCTGAAATATAATCCATTTGATCGATTAAACCTTGTATATCTCCACCGTTGTACTTTGAATTTACATTACCACTTTCTATACCTGACTCAGTAAGCACATCGTTCGAATTATCCCCGTTTGCGAATCTGTCTATCATCACAAAATAAATGATTTGATCTTCCCAAACTGGAGACTTAGTTGCAGGAAAAATCAAAAGAACAGCAAATAAGTATACAAAAGTAACAATCCAAAACTTTTTCATTTTCCCACATCCTTTCATAGTTTTATATTTCACATTCAAAGGTAGTGGTAACCTTTCCATTATTATATCATTGATGCTAATTATTTGCAATCTTTTTTAAAAATATTTAATTATTTTTGATTTTAGGCAAATAAAGAAAGATATATTTAAATAAAACTAATTATAAAGAAAAATCTAACTTTTTCTGATTTGATTTTTCATATAATAAATGTTATTATGATAATGAAAGATTATTTCGTATATTTATTTTATTAATGAAATAATACTTTATATATATTGTGCATATGATTTAGGAAAGAAGAATTTTCTAAAATAAGTTTTGAATGCATTTAGGTTTAATATACTACGAATACGAATACATTTATATCTGGAGGATAAATTATGAAAAAAATAAAGCAAAACTCGTTGATAGTATCTTGTCAAGCAGAAGAAGGAGAACCATTGTATGGAAAAGAAACTATGCTAAAAATGGCTTTAGCAGCCAAAATAGGAGGAGCCGATGCAATAAGAACCCTCTATCCAGATGTAGTTGAAGAAATTAAAAAACATATTGATCTTCCTATAATTGGATTAACTAAAAACAGAAATTTTAAAGGGGCTTTCATAACTACAACAAAAAAGGATATCGAAGAATTAGCTAAGGCTGGTACAGATTTTGTGGCTTTAGATTGTACAAGAAGAGAAAGACCCGAACCATTAGAAGAACTATTTATTTATATAAGAACTAAGTATCCAGAGATCGGAATAGTTGCAGATATTGCCGATATCAGTGATGTAGAAAATATTATACGTTTAAAACCCGATTATATTGCAACCACCCTTTCTGGATATACCGATTATTCTATAGAAAGACCTACCCCTGACTTAGATTTAATATCTGATATTGTAAAAATAACAAAGATCCCTGTTATTGCTGAAGGTAACTATACTTATCCTTATCAGGTCAGGAAAGCAATAATAAAAGGAGCATATGCAGTTACCGTAGGAAGCGCCATAACAAGACCACAAATGATTACTAAAATCTTTAAAGATCATCTCAGAGATTTAGAAAACAAAGATTTACAAGCTGTTGGCATTGATATTGGTGGAACGTGGACAAGAGGAGTTTTAGTAGATAGATTTGGCCAGATTTTGAGAAAAGAGAAATTAAGAACTGCAAACAAGGGAGAAACAGTTGTAGTTAATATGCTTTCTCTAATAAAAAACTTAAAAACTGAAGATACAAATTTCATCGGTATAGCTACAGGAGGAAAAATTAACTTTGAAAAGGGAATAGTTGAATTTTCAACTGGTTTAATTCCAGACTGGCAAGGAGTAAATATCGCCGATTTAGTAGAAGATGAATTTAATATTCGACCGAAAGTTGATAATGATGCCAACTGCGCAGCTTACTGTCAGCACTTCAAAACTAAAGAAAATAACTTGTTAATGATAACTGTAGGAACAGGATTAGGCGGAGGAATCGTGATGAATGGAGAAGTAGTAAGAGGTGTAAAAGGTTCTGGTGGTGAAATCGGACACATTATTTTCCCTGGAAATAACCATAAATGCTCATGTGGAAAAACTGGATGCGTCGAAACTATTTTAAGTGGAAAATATTTAAAAGAAAATATTTACGAAAAAGAAAATTCGAGAGAAGTTTTAGAAAAAATAGATAATTATTCAAGAACAATGGCTTGGTTAATTGATAGTGTGAAAACAACTATAGGTTTTGAAAAATGTTATCTTGGAGGAGTTCTTCCAAATTACGGGGAAACTATGTTATCAAATATAAAAAAGAGTTATCAAGAAATAAATACTATCGAAGATCCAAATTTTATTAATTATAGCTTTCTCGGGGAATATGCAGGAGCAATTGGTGCTGCTCTTTTATCTTATCAAAAAGGAGAAGCGTAATATGTCAAAAATTACAACTTTACTAAATTCAAAGATTCATAGTTTTACAAAATCGGAAAAGAAAATATCTGACTACATTTTAAGTAGCAAGAAAGAAGATATTATAAAAATGACCGTCAGTGATTTAGCTTCTTTGTGTAAAGTAAGTGAAGCTACTTTAGTTAGATTTGTGAAAAAAATAGGTTTCTCATCTTTTCAGGAATTTAAATTAGAAATGGCCACTGATAACAATGAAAATATCTCTGACGAAGAAAAAGATATCACTATTGTCCAAGGGGATGAACCTGATCAAATACTGAAAAAAATTAAGTTAGGTTGCATAAAATCGATAGAAAACACTTCAACAATTATAAACATAGAGAAATTCTTACAAGCAGTTAATTTCATAAGATCAGCGAAAAGAATAGAAATATATGGAGTGGGTTCTTCCTTTGCTGTAGCCAAAATTCTTCAATACAAATTAACGAGACTGGGTTTCCCTTCTTTCTCTTTTGAAGACCCTCACATGCAAGCAATTTCTGCAGCTACCATGAATATTGGAGATCTTGCCTTCGGAATAAGTCAAAGTGGCTCAACCAAAGATACGGTAGATTCTATTAACATCGCAAAAAGGCATGGGGCTACTACTATCTGTTTGACTGAACACGCAAACGCTCCTATAACAAAATTTGCAGATGTTGTACTAGAAACTTTTTCAGGGGAAAATCCTGTAAAAACAAGTGCGGGAAGATCCATTTTAGTGCAGGTATTTGCAGTTGAGTTACTCTCAGGATTATTGTATTCAATAGAATATGAAAAAGCTATAAAAGCGGGGAAAGAAACGGCAAGCGCTGTCGTAAAGAAATTGTATTGATAAGTTTATAAAATCTTAAGAGGTTTAGTTCATTTAGTTGTGAACCAAATAATTAAGAAGTTCTTTTATAAAAGCTGGAAATAGAATAGAAAAAGATTTTACGATTAGCTATTGAATATTAAGATTTTTGGAGTTAATTCAATTTAATTCTTTTAAAATGGATCTATTTATTCCTCAGCGTATTTTTTGTACATTGACTTTATTTATAATAATATAATATAATATAATTAATAAACAAATCTTATTTATTAATTATATTGTTAAAGAGGTGATTTCAGTTTTAAAAAAAGAAAAAGAATCTTCAAAATTCAATACTTATTTAAGAGTTTTAGATTTGTTAATTAATGAAGAAATGACTAGAGTAAAACTTTCAAAAAATACCGGGTTAACTAACACAACAATAAGTGAGATCGTAAAAAAATTTCTTCAAATTGGGTTCATAAAGGAAAGTAAAATTATTCCAAGAGGGGTAGGTCGACCCTCCATAAACTTGAAAATGTGTGAGGAGTATACTAACGTAATTGGAATAGGAATTATGAGAAATAGTATCAAAGGAACCCTTATTAATTCAGCGGGATTAGAAATTTATAGAATGAGTAAGCCTCTTAAAAGAGGATGCTCACAAATTGATACTATGTATGGATTAATTAACGATTTGCTAAAAAAAGCGGAAATTGACAAAAGAAAGGTAAAAGCAATTTCTTTTGGAGTTCCTGGTCCACTAGATGTGAGAAAGGGTATTATAAAAGAACCTCCTAACCTTTCTGAATTTTCGAATTATCCTCTAATAGATAATATAAAGAAAAAGTATAATTTATTTGCTTGCTTAGAAAACGATGCAGATATGGGAGCAATAGGTGAAAAATATTACGGAAAAGGGAAAAAACTGAGTTCCTTTATATACCTTGTTTATGATAAAGGAATAGGAGCAGGAATTATGATAAATAATGATTTATACCGTGGTTTAAATGGATATGCAGGAGAAGTTGGTCATACACCATTACTAAGAGATGGCAAATTTATATATTTTGAAGAAATATATGGGATAGACAAAGTTTTAAATATGATTAACAATTGTATCTCTAATCCTAATTTATATTTTAAAGAATCAAAGAGTTTTCCCTTAGATGAAAGAAAATTAATTGATGAAATTATACAAAATGTTTCTATAAACTTTAGTATTATTATACTGAATTTAATACATTACTTTGGAATTTCAAATATCTTTATAGACGGGAGAGTTAAACTATTAGGGAAGGATTTTATTGTTTCATTGAAGGAAACAGTCAAAAGACATTTATTTTACAAACATAATGTAAATATCTATTTTTCTAATTTGGATGGATACGCTATTTCACTTGGGGCTGCAAAATATGGATTGATCAAACTATTGCAAAAAATAGTTATAGAAGAAATTAGTTAATAAGATAAAATATAGCTTAATCTAATTTTTAGGTGTTAATTATTATCTAAGCCACGTTAAAGCTTCAAATATTTTTAATTTTTTAATTTATGGAGAAAGGAGTGGTAACATTGAAAGTTTAAATAGGAGTTTTTATTTTTTCCAAAAAATCTAAAAAAAGGGGTGTTTAAAGGTGAGAAAAAAAATGTATCTCGTAACGATGATATTAGTGATGTTTTTCTTGGTAATAATTGATAACACATCATTTGCTACAGTTCGTCTAGCAGATCCTCGGGTCAGGCAAGCCATTGCTTACGCAATAGACGTAGACATGATCTGTGAAATTCTATTAGAAGGAAAAGCTTCCCCAGCAGACAGCCTAACTCCAGACAAGGATTGGAAGGCTGAAGGGTTAAATGATTATAAATATAATCCTACAAAAGCTAAACAACTTCTCAAAGAGGCTAGTTGGGATTCCAATTACGTTCTAGATGTTGTTTATTATTATGGAGACCAATTAACCGTTGATCTAATGACTGCTGTCCAAGCTTACCTTGCCGATGTTGGAATAAAAATGAATTTTAGAAAATTAGAAGGCGATTTAACTACTTTGTTATGGAGTCCACCTCAAGATCCAGAAAAAGGACCTTCGGCTGTTAATTGGGATTTAGCCTATGCAGGAATTAGTGCTCTCACATTACACGAATACTACAATCGTTTTAGAGGTGGTGCTTCTTCTAATTCTCATACGCCAACAGATCCAGAACTTGACAGATTAATTGATGCGATCAACGCTACAGCTGATATGGAAGAACAAAGAAAGGCCTTTATTGAACTCACAAAATATGAAAATGAGACGTTACCAGCAATACCTCTATATTATCAGCAAGGATTTATAGTAGAAAGTAAAAGAGTTAATCGTAAAGGAATTCCTTATGGAAATGAACAATTCGCATATGATTGGAGAATTATTGATTGGGATGTGGAACCTGATAAAAATGGAGAAAAAATCTTGTATACAAATGGAGGACCAGCTCAATTTTTTGAAGGACCTTTCGTAAATCCAGCTACAAGTACTATGCCATATCTAAAACTGTTATTTGATAGGCTTATAATAGCTGATGAGAAATTAAATCCTAAAAAAGGTCAGTTGGCTTCTGAATATTTTGTAAGTGAAGATGGATTAACTATTGAGTTTGTATTACGTGATGGTATTAAGTGGCATGACGGTGTACCTATAACTTCAGAAGATGTTAAATTCACCTTTGAATACTATGCTAAAGTTCCACAATTAAATGCTGTTGCTCTTTTTACAATAAGTAGTTTAAAAGGTTATTATGACTACATGCAAGGTAATAGTGATGAAATTACAGGTATCGTTATTGATGAAAATAAGGTCACTTTTTATTTTGATAACTTAGATCCAAATGCATTAATGACTTTTTCTCAATGGCCCCCACTACCAAAACATTTGCTAGAAAATACAGATGCACTCCAAGCTCAAAGAGCTTCTTATTGGCAAAAGCCGATTGGTTCTGGCCCTTTTAAAATAGAAGAAGTAGAAATGAATAACTATGTAACCTATGTTAGATGGGATGATTATTGGGGCAAAGGAACCGGAAACATTGAGAAGATTCAGTCCTATCCAAGCGACGAAAGTGATCCGAATCTTGTTATTAATACAGAAGCTGGTAAAGTAGATTTTGCATATACTAAAAGTGTTGAACAAGCAAGTGCCATTGAGCAAATAAGTCATGTGAATCTTATTCCTTTTGATATGAGATTTACAAGACTATTCTATGTCAACAAATTTCCAACCAAAGATGAACTATAGATGTTAAAACAATACTGCCTTAAATAGATGAAGAAATTCTAGTATGATTCAATAATAGTTTTCCAAGTTTTTATTAGGCTTTCTCTTTTCTTTAAATTTCTCAATTAAACAAGAAAGAGAAAGCCTTTATAACTAAACAACAAAGATAATTTTTATTGGTTTGACACTAAGAATAATGCGTAATTAAAGGGAAAAACTAGAATTTTAGATTGATGTAAGGGTAAAACTCTTCCTTATTCTTCTGTCTTTAGTTATAGATAACGCCTAAAGAAGGCACAACTTAATTTTTAAATAAGGAAAAGGAGGGAAACGATTAAATGTATGCGTATATAATAAGAAGAATATTAATACTTATTCCAATGTTATTGGTAATAACTTTTCTAATTTATTTAGGAATAGAATTAATGCCAGGAGACGCTGTTTCTTTTATCATTGGACCGGAAGCTGCAGCAAATATACCTATGGAAAGGCTTGATGAACTCAGAGAATCTTTGGGTTTAAACGATCCTTTTATAATTAGATATTTTCGATGGCTTGGAGGAATATTAAAAGGGGACTTTGGTTATAGCTTAACTAGTGGGGTTCCCATTTCCCAAATAGTTTTTTCTCGCTTACCTGCAACAATAGAACTTGCTATATCAGCGTTACTCTTTTCTACACTTTTAGGGAGCATATTAGGAATTATTGGTGCTTTAAAAAAGGGAAGCATCTTGGATAACGTTCTGACTGTTGCTGGTATGGTTGGTTTATCTTTGCCTCAATTTTTCTTTGGATTGGTTGCAATTGTTATATTTTCTCTTAATTTAGGTTGGTTACCTGCAGGCGGAAGAATTATGCCAGGGCATGTTAATTTTTTTGATAGACTTCCACATTTAATTTTACCCACCATTGTTTTAGGTTCTTCATTAACGGGCGGAGTCATGAGATATGCAAGAAACAGTATGTTAGAATCTTTAAATAAGGATTTTATAAAAACAGCTAGAAGCAAGGGGCTGCCTGAATGGAGAGTCAATTTAATCCATGGTTTTAGAGTTGCAATGACTCCTGTGGTGGTTCTTGTAGGTTTTAGGTTGCCCATGCTGGTAGGAGGAACTGTTGTTATAGAGGAAATATTTCAGTGGCCAGGTATGGGTAGAGAATTCTTGTCAGCAGTTCGTGGACAAGATTTACCCCTTATAATGATGATAGCACTATTTATTGTGTCAGCTGTTTTGATTGCAAGCTTTCTAATAGATATTCTAACAGCACTAATAGATCCTAGAGTTAGATTAGAATAAAGGAGCGTCGTTATGAATAACGCAAAAAATAGTAAATTAGATAAAAAAATGGATAAAATTAAAGAAAAAGAAGAAAAAGGGTTGTTAAAAGAAAAGAAAGTAAATAGAACTTTAAGAAAGTTTTTAAACAATAAGTTAGCAGTTATTGGGTTATTTATTTTGTTAACAATTACTTTTGCAAGTATTTTTGCACCAATTATTTGCCACCACAAACCCGGAAAAATAGATTTAAGAAATGCATTACAACCACCCTCTTGGAACCATATTTTTGGAACAGATAAATTAGGCAGAGATGTTTTTGCACGAGTTCTTTATGGTGGAAGAATATCAATTTTAGTTGGCTTTGGAAGTGGCATTGGATCTGCGCTTATAGGAGTTTCAATAGGAAGTTATGCAGGCTATAAAGGAGGTTGGCTTGACAAAATTTTTTTAAGAATATCAGAAGTTCTGATCGCATTTCCCCAAATTGTCTTGGTTCTACTGCTAGTTACTATTTTAGGACAAAGTCTTTGGAATTTATTATTTATATTTATTTTAACAGGTTGGGCACCAATGTATAGAATGGCAAGGGCTAGAATGCTTTCCATAAGGGAAGAAGAATATGTTCAAGCTCTTAAAGCTTTTGGTATTAGTGATTTTGTCATTTGTTACAAGCATATGCTCCCTAATGCTATTGGTCCAATAGCAATCAATATTACTTTAAGCACTGCTATGTTTATATTAGAAGAAACTTCTCTTAGTTTTTTGGGATTAGGTGTTCCATTAGATTTGCCAACGTGGGGAAATATTTTGTATGCTGCCCAAAATTTATCAATTCTGCGAAATAATTGGTGGATATGGTTACCACCTGGAATAATGATATCTCTTTTTGTTTTAAGCCTGAATTTTGTGGGAGACGGATTAAGAGATGCTTTTGATTCCACTTATCAAGGATAAAAAGGAGGACAAAATTTGAGTAATCAGACTTTGCTTACAGTAAATAATCTTAGTGTATATATTTATGCAAATCAAAGATGCAATAAAGCTGTTCAGGACATTTCTTTTGAAGTAAAAAAAGGAAAAATTTTAGGAATAATAGGTGAAAGCGGTTGTGGGAAAAGTATTACAGCAAGTGCAATAATGCAACTTTTGCCAGAATTCGCTAGGATTGAGCATGGGGAAATAGTTTTTCATGATAATGAGGAAAATATTAGGATAGATAAACTTGAAAAAAACAGTAGTGAAATGAGAAAAATTCGAGGGGAAAAAATGGCTATGATTTTTCAAGATCCAATGGTAGCTCTAAATCCTGTATATACGGTTGGATTTCAAATTATGGAAAGTCTTAGATATCATATGAATATGTCTAAGCGTCAAGCTAAGTGTAGAACTATTGAATTATTGAAAGAAATGGGAATATCTTCCCCTGATAGAAGAGTCCATGAATACCCTCACCAATTCTCTGGAGGAATGCGTCAAAGAGCTATGATTGCTATGGCTATGGCTTGTAATCCTAAGCTGCTAATTGCAGATGAACCTACCACGGCAATAGATGTAACTATTCAAGCACAAATTTTTGAGTTGATGTTAAAACTACAAAATCAATATAATATGACTATCATGCTTATTACACATGACATGGGGGTAATTGCCGAATTGGCAGATAATGTCATTGTTATGTATATGGGTAATATTGTTGAAAGTGGAAATATTCAAGATATTCTAACAAAACCGGCGCATCCTTATACAAAAGCTTTATTGAAATGTATGCCTGTTTTAGGTAAAGGTAAAAATCAAGAAATAGAACCAATTAGAGGGATAACACCTGATCCTTATGATAGACCTACAGGATGTCAATTTTATCCTCGATGTGATTTCCATTCTGACGAATGTTTAAAAGTTCCTAAAACTTCATACATTAATGAATTCCATTCAGTTAAATGTTGGCATTATATGAAGGTGTTAGATAATGAATGACTTAAAAAAAACTTTAATAAAATTAAGAAATATAAAAATATACTTTCCTATTTTTAGAGGAGTCTTTAAGAAAGCGTCTGGCTTTGTAAAAGCAGTTGATGGAGTTGATTTGGATATATATCAAGGCGAAACGTTAGGATTAGTAGGAGAAAGTGGATGCGGTAAGACTACACTAGGAAAAGGTATCTTAAAGCTCATAAAAATAACTTCAGGTGAAATAAATTATATTTTTGATAGCGAAGAAAAAAATTTAAAGACTTTGTATGGAAGAGAGACCTTAAAATATAGAAAAAAAATGCAGATAGTTTTTCAAGATCCCTATTCTACTTTAAACCCAGCTCTTACGATTTTTAACCAACTCCAAGACCCATTAAAAAAGTTCGGAATAAAACCCAAAACCAAAAGACGAGAAATTCTTGAAAATCTACTCGAAGAAGTTAATATGTCAAAGGAGTCTCTTAATCACTATCCTAATGAGTTTAGTGGGGGTCAAAGACAAAGGATAGGAATAGCCCGAGCTTTAAGCTTAAGTCCTAATTTTATAGTTTTAGATGAAGCTACTAGCGCATTAGATGTTTCAATTCAAGCTCAAGTTTTAAAATTGTTAACTAATTTAAAAGAGGAACGAAATTTAACTTATTTATTTATTACTCACAACTTAAGTGTTGCTGAATATTTTTGTGATCGAATTGCTGTAATGTATTTAGGAAAAATTGTAGAACTTTCAACAGCTGAAGAACTCTATAAAAACCCTTTACATCCATATTCTAAAGCTTTAATTTCTGCCATCCCTGTAGTTGATTCTCGTTCAAAATTTGGCCGAAGGCGTATTATTCTCGAAGGAGACGTACCAGATCCGTCAAATCCGCCAAACGGTTGTCCTTTCCATCCTAGATGCAAAAAATCTATGGAAGAATGTAAAAATAACGTTCCTCAATTAAAAAAGTTAATATATAATGGTAAAGAACATTATGTCTCTTGCCATTTATATAGAGAATAATGTTACAAGAAAAGCTAAGTGAATTTATAATATAGGAGGAATTATCATCTCAAAAAAATATTTATTACTTAATAGAGGTATATTAAATGGACATTTGTTAGATAATGTGAAACTAACAGTGACCTCAGTGAAAAAAGATACTGAAAATAATCCTTTATTTGCTGAAGAATTTTTTAGAACTCATGAAAAAAAATGGGAGGTACGTTATGATAACGGATATCCTAATGTAATGTATGATCCAAAATATGGGAAATTTCGTTGTTATTATAGTGTTTTTACCTATGATAAAGATTCTTCAGAAACTCCTTTAAAAGAGCGCGTTAATAAACATTATAAGCCATCTAAAAGCAGAATTTCCTCTTTATGTTATGCAGAAAGTATTGATGGTATAAATTGGAAGAAACCCGATCTTAATTTAGTAAATTTTGAAGGAAGTACAAGTAACAATATCTTAATGGAATTCGTTCATGGTACAGGTGTTTTTTTAGATGAAGAAGAATTGGATCCAAGGAAAAGATATAAATTAATAACAAGAGTTGACCACCCTAATGGAAGAAAATACATGGCTGTTTCTTTTTCAGAAGATGGGATTCATTTTAAAAAACTTATAGAATGGCCACAATACAACCCACCTGCTGATACTCATAACTTTGTTTTTAAAGACAAAAAAACACGGAAGTATAAAGTAATAACTCGCCTTTGGAGAGATGGACTTAGAATACCTGCTATTTCTGAAAGTTTTGATTTTATTAATTGGTCAAAGCCAGAAGAAATATTAAGGGGAGATGGTTTTCAAGAACAAATATATTCTATGCCGGTATTTCAATATGAAGATTTATATCTTGGAATTGCATCAATTTATCACGAAGGTGATCTTTCATCACAAAATTATGATTTGGTAGATGTTGAATTAAAATATGCCACAACTTTGGAGCATTGGGATAGTGTTGGCAAAGGTCAATATTTTATCCCAAGAGGAAAAGGAAGTTATCCTAATGGTGAATTTGATTGTGGTTGCATATATGCGAGTTCTCCTATAGAAATTGATAATAAATTGTATTTCTATTATATGGGAGGGAATGGGCCACACACTGATTTTAGAGAAACTTCTTTTGCTAGAAGTTGGATAGAAAAAGATAAGTTTGCATATTATGAAACAAAGGACAAAAATAGAGAAGGAATTCTTTATACAAGACCTTTTACTATTTGTGGAGATGACCTATTAATTCTAACAGAGATCGAAACATTTGGAGAGATCAAAGTGTCTTTATGTAAGGAAAATGGAGAATTATATGCAGGATATGAATTAGAAAACAGTTTTTTAATAGACACAGATACATGTTACAAAAAAATTTGTTTTAGAGAAAAGAACGTTGGAGAGTTAAAAGGGGAGTCTATTGTAATACTAATAGAATTTAAAAACGCAAGAATTTTCTCAATTGCTGGAGATATAGAAACAAATAAAATTAGAATGTAAAATGATTTATTACCCAATAAAATTCTTGAATATGAGGACAAGAATAGTTATTCTAAAATAATATATTTATTAAAAAATAAAGTACATGGAGGCATAAAAATGGCTAATTTTAAAGTAAAAGAAATAAAAGGAGTTATACCAGCGGTTTTAGCAGTTTTCAATAAAGATGAGGAAATAGACGAAGAAGGCACGCGATTATATATAGATTATTTATTAGAGCAAGGAGTTGATGGTTTATATTTAACCGGGAGTACTGGCGAAGCCTTTTTGATGGATTTGACAGAAAGAAAAAGATATGTAGAAATTGTTATTGATGAAGTTAGAAAAAGAGTACCTGTAATAGTTCATATTGGAGATATAGGGACTAAAAAGTCAATCAAATTAGCCAAACATGCATACGAAACTGGAGCTGATGCAATTTCATCTGTTCCACCATTTTATTGGCAGTTTAGAGAAGAAAATATTTTTAACTATTACTTTGACATTGCCAATTCAGTTCCTATTCCTTTAATAGTGTATAATATCGCTCTTGCTGGTATTTTACGTTTAAACATAATCAAAAAAATATCAACGATAGAAAATGTAAAGGGAATAAAATATACAGCTACAACTCATGATCAAATTTCCACAATTAAAGATCAGATAGGACAAAATTTTCTTATATATTCAGGTTGTGATGAAATGGCTGCTTCGGGATTAATTAATGGAGCTGATGGTATTATCGGTTCTTTCCTTAGTCTGATGCCCGAATTATTTATAACTATATACAATGCAATTCAAAATAATGATCTGGAAACTGCGAAAGCTAAACAAAAAGATGCGATTAGAATAATAGAATACTCCTTACATTTCGACTATTTTTCTGTAATAAGATTAGGCTTAAAATGGATGGGAATACCGGGAGGATATTCAAGAAAACCGTTTAAAAACTATGAAGGTGAAGAAGAGAAAAAGATAAAAAAAGGCTTTTTAGATTTAAAAGAAAAATATCAAATTGAAGAAGTAAAATTTCTAGATTCGTTATAATTATTCTTAAACTTTTTTAATTAAACTTATACTGCTAAGATAACAATATAATTTTATCTTTTTTAAGAAAGACAGCGGGGTGTTTTTATTGATTAATATCAACAAATACAATACAGATGTATTAGTAATAGGTGGAGGATTAGCAGGCATCTCAGCAGCTTTAGAAGCTGCTAGAAGTGGAGTTAGAGCAACAATAGTTGTGGCAGATAAAATATTTTCTGGGTCCAGTTTTAGTCCATATACTTGGGGTTTAGGAATTGTATCGCCTTACAATGAACTAGATAAAAAAGACTTATTAGAAAGTATTTATGATGTTGGCTGTGGTTTAGTTGACAGAGAGCTGAGTTTTATTCTTACAGATAACATAGAGCAAAGAATTAGAGAGTTAGAATATTTAGGAATAAAATTCAAGACACCTCAAAATATAATAGGAGATGAAACATTAATACCTTGTTTTGACAGAAAACATAGAAAATGGTATGGATTTACTTTTGAAAATTCAAAACATATTTTTTATGACAAAATAAAAGAACTAAATATAAATATATTGGAACATCAAAAAATCGTGAAGTTATTTACAAATAAAGAAGTATTTACAGGTGCACTTGGCATTAATAAAAATAATCAGTTAACTTTTTTTGATGCTTCATCTGTTGTGATTGCTACTGGAGGTTTTGGGGGGTTATTCAAACACAATCTCAATACGGAAGATATTAATGGTGAAGGTCTTATTTTAGCATTATCAGCAGGATGTGAATTAATAAATTTGGAATTTCTACAATTTATACCAGGCTATTTAAAACCTAAATATAAAACTATTTTCGCTGAAAAAAGTTTTAAATATGTAACTTTAGAAGACTCTGAGGGAAATAGTATCATAAAAAAATATTTCCCGGAATATGTTCATGAAAGAGAAATTATGACTGAAAGGTCTACTCACGGCCCTTTTAGCAGTAGAATGGCTTCAAAATATGTAGATATTGCAATATACAAAGAAAGTCTGCGTGATAAATTTAATCATGGTGCGAAGGTTAAGTACGATATGTATATTTCAAACGATAAAGGTTTCATGATAAAAGAATATTTTAATTGGCTTGAAAAGACGAGAGGAATAAAATACGATGAAGAAATAATAATAACCACCTTTGCACATGCGTCTAATGGTGGGATAAGAATTAATAAAGATGCAGAAACAAATGTTAAAGGTATATATGCTGCTGGTGAAGTAACTGGAGGAATGCATGGTGCTGATAGAATAGGCGGATTATCTACAGCTAATGCTCTTGTTTTTGGGAAAATAGCGGGACAAAATGCAGCACTATTTGCTAAAAGTCATAAAAATTATATTAGTAAAGATATTATTAAAAAAGAAATAACTTCATATATAAGCAATATAAAAGTCTCTAAATACAATCCAAATTTTATATCAGATAAAATAAAGAACTTAATGTGGGAAAATGCAAATGTTATTAGAAATGATAGAAATCTAAAATATGCTATTAACGAAATTGAAAAATTATCGATATTTACCAAACATGAGATTGAATTTGATAATCTTCAAAAGACAAATCTTAATAATATAATTAAAGCACAAAATTATATAAAGCTATCATTACTTTTACTTAATACTATGCTATTAAGAAAGGAAAGTAGAGGCTCTCACTATAGGGAAGACTATCCAAATCAACGAGATGAATTTAATAAATTTATAATTGTTTCACAAAATGAAAACGCAATCATAGAATATAAAACAGAATCTCCAAAAACATAATTTAAATCATCTTTATTACCAAAATTAATTCTTAAAACTCTTATCTTAATTCTTTTTAGAGAGCATTAAAAACTTTTTGAGATTAACGTTTACCTCCCTTAAAATAGAATTGGGTTTTAGATTCTACCTTTTTACAAGTACATAATAATGGTAACTTATTGAGTTGTTAGTTCTAATATCTTCTACATACAAAAATTTTTGAATTTCAAACTGAGCTAACAATCTTTTGACATCGCCTTCATCAATAAAATAATGAGGTATTCCTTCTTGTTTGATAATGGTATTTTCGTCTATCTTGTTTATATTTCTAATATAATTAGGACTATTTTTAGAGTTAAAAGTTAAAAAAACTTCTCCATTAGGCTTAAGAACTCTATATATTTCAGAAATAACTTTTATTATTTCTTTAAAGTCTGTATGATATATGACATGAAAAGAAAACAATGCATCAAAGCTTTCACCATTGAAAGGCAACGAACGCATATCACTTAATTTAATATCTATATTATCGCTATCTTAATTAATAGTCATCCCTATTGAAGGAATAGAATTAAATTTGATATTATCTCGTTCAGTAATTTGAGTATTTAATTGATTTTCTATAATCTTTTTGTTATAGGTATCAATTGTTTGAGCGATTTTTTCTATGTTATTGTACACATTAGCTGAAAGAGTTAAATTCATTATAACAAACAATACTATCGAAACTTTCCTAAACACTTTTATCTTCACCTTCTTTATACAATAGCATCTTTCAAAGAATTCCTTAAAAATGTGCATTTACCTGGATTACTTTCCACCTTTAATAGTATTTCTTTATAAATGAAAAGGTAAATGCACAAGCTAAAATCGTGTTTTTTAAACCATCAGAGTTTTTACACCATCAAATAATTACAGAAACATTAGAAAATATCAGCAAAAGTATAATTATTCAATATTCCACCTCACAACTTTGTAAGGGATAGCAAGATCAAAAAAATATCTTTTTAATTCTCCGTGGTTGTAAATTACGATATATCCCCTAGTTCCATTTTCTTCTTTTAATGCATCAAATTTTGGATAGTAAAAGAATTCTGGACTATTAATGTATAACTTTATATTTAAATCTTTATCAAAAATGTATATTTCACTTTCACCCTTCGACAGCATCAAGTTATTTTCAAAGCTAATAAAAGAATGGTTTATTATTGAATCTTCCCCTAATTCAACTCNCTTTTCTTCTACATATTTGTTATCTTTTGCTGATAATTTATAAACACCTCTAATAAAACTTGTTGTTGTACCTTCTTGATCTTCTTTGTCTTCCATATAATATACATATAGACTGTTATCAATTATTTCTAAATTAGTATATTGAATAAAATTTGATAATTCAACTGACTCAGGGTATATTTTTACAGCTTCCTTTCCCATTATTTTGAAAATCCCTTTAATATAATCTAAGACGTATATTTGTGAATTTAAAATGGCTATGTCGCTCAACATCATTGATTCATCCAATTCTATTTTATTAAGAAACTTCCCATTTGGATCATACATTTTAATGATGTTAGAATAAGCTACGTACAATGCGCCATTAGAGTAACTTAACCCTCCAACATACAAAGATTTTGTGTAGTCTTCTTGATTTATAAGGCGTGGAGTTAATTTAGTTAGAGGATAAATTAATTCATCCGTTTGCAAGTCAATAACTCCTTTAATATTTCCTCTTGCATCTAATAGAGCAACTGTTTTATTTTCCAATAACAAGAAAGTCTGGCTACTTTCGCTCTCTATATTCAAAATTTGGTAATAGACTCCAGAATAATTAACGATAAAATTTTCATCGAGTTCTAAATCAACAGCGAATATACTGAAAGATAAAATAACAAAGATACCGATCAAACCAAACTTGTTTTTCATAATCTTTTTAGCCTCCTCTTATTTTAGTTAATTACCTGTAATACCTTCCCAACTTACCAAACACTTCTCATCTTTTTTATTATTTTCTCTTTATCTAAATTCATTTCTCAATCAATCCTTTTAAATAGTCTTCATAAAATAATTTTAGAGCAACCCCATAATCTCCATAAAATTTAAATACTTTTTCTTTGAAATCTGCTAATTTTATTTTATCCCTGCAATACAATAAGTTTCCTGTATAAACAACTCTGTGTTGCAAATTTATTTGCGCTTTGTTTAAATTAACAACGTCAATATCGTCTCTTTTAAATATTTCGCTTATTTTAACTTCTAATATAAGTTCTTCTTTTAAAGTAACATCTTTTCCCCAATCTCTTCATTTTCAAATTTGGTACTGTATTGAACTAATAAGATATAGGTATTGTAGTCATAAAATCTCCTTTTTCTTATATAAATGAACTCAATCAAATTATAATATACGTTAATTTGAAAAAAATAAAAAAGCTGAGATAATAATCTTCCTTTCACACCACTAACTGACTTTCGATGATTTCTTTGTAAATATGAGAACTTTCTATTAATTCGTTGTGTGTTCCTTCTCCTATTATTTCTCCATCTTTTAATACTACTACCTTATCTGCTTTTCTTATCT
>NZ_AUPM01000017.1 GCF_003265365.1 Petrotoga sp. 9PW.55.5.1
TCGTAAGTTAGTTCGCTGATTTTTGGATTGCTGGCCAAAAATCGAATCTATGCGAATTACTGAATTGATTTGAATACAACTCAATTGTTTTTTCCCTTTTTATGCCTATTTTATGTTTTTTGTAGAGTATGGGCATTGTTTAATTTGTCTGTTTTTAACAATCTTTTTCTTTTTTACCCCTTGACTTTTTACCAATTAGCTATTATAAAATTTTAAATATATTATTCACCGGTTATTCCTGTTCTATCTACGCTTTCAACAAATTGTTTTTGTAACAATAAATACAATAAAATCAAAGGAACTATCGTTATTAGAGTTGCAGCCATTCTTATACCTTCATTTAACCGATTAGCTAAACTTGCATCGCTTACAGGATACATCCTCGAATATGCATCTACAAATGATTGAAGACGCATAGGTAAAGTTTGAATAGAATTACCAAAAAATAAACTTGAAAGGTAGGTTTCATTCCAATACCAAACAAAAGAAAAAAGTATTGAAACTACTATAGCAGGTACCGACATTGGAATTGCAATCCTTAAAAATATCGTTAAATGATTAGCCCCATCAATTTGTGCAGCTTCATCTATAGATTTTGGATAAGAACTAAAAAATTGATAGAATATCAATATAAAAATAGTACTTCTAATTCCCTGTCCAAACAATGCCGGAAGAAACGAAGTTAAAGGTGTATTTATCATCCCATAATTACTAAACATAATATACTTTGGTATGAGAGTTACTTGAACAGGTAACAAAAATGTAAATAATAACAATCCTAACCACAATTTTTTGAGAGGAAATTCAAATCTCGCAAAGGCATATCCAATGAGAGCACTTGAAATCGTTTGTAAAATGGCAGGAACTCCTGCCATAATTATAGAATTAATTAAAGAATCCCCAACATTCAACACATTTGAAGCAATTTTAAAATTATTTAAATATAATTTTGTTGGTATCCACTGGACTGTAGGATTTACTAAATCATCCATATCCATGAAACTAGTTGAAATCATAAAAAATAATGGATATAAGTATGCAAATCCTATTATTAATAATAACAAATAAATAACTATTTTATTTAAGATGTTTTTAAAAGTTTTCTTCATGCAACATCCTTCCTTTCTCTCAAAATTAAAAACGCTATAGACAATATAACTAATATTATTATGGAATATACCCAAGACATAGCAGAGGAATAACTATAAACCATTCCAGTTTGAAACATTTTATTTGAAATCTGAATATTAATAGCATTTGAAGGGAATGTCGCTAAATCAACAATCGTATATATTGCATTAACTAATATTAAAGGTCTGATTTCTGGTAATATTATTTTCCAAAAAATAACCCAAGACGAGGCACCATCTATTTGTGCAGCTTCATATAAAGCTTTATCAATTTTTTGTATCCCTGCTAAGAAAATCAATATTTGGACACCTGAAAACCAAAGAATGAGAACTATCCTGTCGAAAAGATAGAGTATTGGCCAACCCAAATTAAAAGGAAGTGTAGCAAAAAAATCATACAAAGCAAATTGTGAAGGTTGGATAATATTAATAGCTTTGTTAAATAAAAGTTCATTTAATACTGGTCCACTCATAATAATAACAGGTAAAAAATAAATCGCCCTAAATATAGCTCTCCCTTTAAATTTATTATTTAGCATCAAAGCTATAAGTAAAGAGGCAACTATTATAAGTGGGGTAGAAAGCCCAACAAAGATAATACTATCTGTTAAAGCTGGTAAAAAATCAACATCTTTCGTGAAGATATCCAAATAGTTACTCATACCTATCCATTGGGTAACAATTCCATTCGGAGTTATAGTGACTTTGCTGAAACTTAAGTAAATTGAATAAAAGAATGGAAAAGCAGTAAAAATAACAAAACCAATTAACCAAGGTAAAAGAAATATATAACCTCTAATAGCAGACTTTTGATAAATATTTAATTTATTAAAAAATTTATTTTTTACCCAATCTTTTTTCACACTTTTTCACTCCTATTATTAAAAGTTATACTCATTTTAGAAATTCTAAAACCTAAGTTTTATTAATATTTTTGATTAAATACTATTTTTTAGTGCATTCGGTACTTGTACCAAGGGAGTAGGAGCTCTGCCCCAGACCCACTATAATTTCAAAACATTGTTTTGGAAAATCTTCATTTCTAAAGTCCCCATTAAAATTTACATTATCGTTTTTTTCATCATAAATGAGATTTAAGAAAAAATAAGAAAATCTAAAGATTTTACTACTTGTCCTTCAAAAAAATAATCGTAACTTGTATAATTGAGAATAATAGAAATATTGCCTTCATAATCAACTTTGATAATTCCTTCCTCCAAAACTGTTCGATTCATTATTTGTTTTCCTTCAACTTTTGATAAAGCTTCATTGACTGTATTATAAGTGTCAATAATTATATCTACCCAATCTTCATAATTTGTAGAGTAATAATTATCAGCAACGGGCGTGTATTTTAATTCATCGTTTTTTGTTGCAGAAATTATAAAAGAAGGATAAGCACCATATTCTATTAATTTCAAAACATCGGTCGGAGAATAAAAGCCCATATTTGAATAAGGTGCGTAGTAATCTATCTTACCTTTTAAAACTATTTGAATAAAAGGTACTGTATCAGTTTCGTAAATATACTGAGAATTAACCATGGGAATATGAAAAATTTCGGAACTATATTTCCATAAATATTGATTAGGAGTAAAAATTGCGAGATTTTCCAAATCTTTTAATATATTAGGCATTGAATTATCAATCATTTTTTTTGCTTCTGACCTTGTAACTATACTTCTTCGCTGATTCTCTGCATAAAGTTTTGATCCTAATTCATCTATGGCCATATTTTTCATATTATTAACTATATAAAGTGTTGCTTTTTTTTCTAAATATTCAACTACCTTATCAATTCTCACTAAATATCTATCCTTTATCCATATATATTCGTTATCTCTCTGAAGTTTTATCAAATCTTGAGAAAGAGAGTGGGCTCCATCCTGACGAAAATCAATCTGAAATTCAGTAGCAGAAACTGGATTTTCATAAAAATAAAATCTTCCTCCATTTTTTTCTACTAAATCAGAAATCGCTAAAATTTCCTCTTTATCTCCCAATAACTTTTCAAAATTAAACTCGGAAATTTTTGAACCATTTATTCCACCTTTTTGCCATCCTTTTAAAACAAGCGTAAGATTATATATACCATAACTACAAAGATCTTGCAAAATATCTTCCATTTGTTTGGCAGAAGTTATTCTTTTAACATTATTAGAAATAAACCCTTTTTCTAAATCACTTCCTAAAATACTTATATGCAAAGGGATTTGAGAATCAATTCTCTCGCTACTATTTAATATTCCTTCTACTTCAAGTATATTTCTATATAATTTCGCCATTCCTACATAATCTGCGTCTTCATCACTTAGAAAATAATATCTAATTTCTGCCATAAATTCATTTTTATTTGGCTGTACAACTTGAACCCCACCCCCACTTCTCGAAGTTGGTTGCAAATATTTTTGTCTATAAATAAATTTAGCACTAACCCAATTATAATTAGTCAAGATTCCTGCTGGAGTCGCCAATATAGAAGCGTATTCTTCCCCTTGAGTAACTTGAGCAAAAAAAGCATTTTGTTTGGGACCGTGTACCATCCCAAAAATAGGCATTAAAACAGTTTTCTCTTCAGTTGCGAAATCATTTGGTCTACTTACTCTAAGGTCATTCACTTCATACAAGTGATCTATAGCATAATCTTTACCGTATATCCTTTTTTCAAAAGGGGACAAATATTTAAACGGCTCATCAAACCTTATTAATGCTCCAGGCCCATCGGGTATAAACATATATCCTTCAATTTCATCACCTCTTACAGTTCCTAAAAAAGGAAAAAAATATATTGCTGCTAACATATAGTCTCCTTCTTCACGGATACTTTCAGAATCTAAGTTAAATATTAGAGTTCCCTTTTCTAATTTCATACTAAAATCAAAACTTATTTTAAGCCTTTCAAATATTATTGAAAACAACACTTTATCTTCCAAAATTCTATAATCCCTCACAACGTCATTAGCCGCGATACTTGTTTTCCTTTCTATCCCTGCTTTATCAAAATAATCTATGCTAACCAAAGAATTTCCTATTCCCGACCAAGTAGTATTCATATCAGAAGGTTTTTCTGAGGGCAATCCCCCCCAAATATAATTATTATTTTTATTAACTATTCTTATAGATGCATTTTTATCTTTATAGTATATTTCAACATAATCATCCTCTAAAATCTTTTCATAACCGTTCAAGTCTAACTTATTAGTAACAAAATGAACTGAATTTTCGGGCTTGGTATATCTATTTGAGCCGATATTCGAGATTTCATTTTTTTCTAAAACAGTATCATCTTGAAATTCTAATTTATCAGAAATTTGAGGAAATATTAATCCAGATAAAATACACAAAAAAAACATTTCCATTAAAATCAATAATTTTCTATTCAATTCGATACACCGCCTCTTTGACTATTATGTAAAAGAAGTTGAATGTCTCGTTTCCTAACATATAAACAATAAAATAAGCTATTATAATTACAAACATCAAAAATAATGTAAGAAAGATATTTCCAATAACCTTACTTAATGAATAATTGTGTATTTCTTTTAAAGATAGAAAAATTAAAATCCCAAGCCAGCACCATATTCCTATATTTGCGAACTGTATTATAAAGCCTTCATTTAAAGTAAGGATATACGACAGTAATGTAACAACAGGCATAAATAAAACGAGTGGTGATAAAGAATATGCTGTTGTACAATAAACGTCTCTAAATTTCCCCTCACCATCACTTAAGGTACTAACCAAATAATTGGAAATTATCCATAATCCTACTGGTAAAAAGAATATCATAACCACATAGACATAGGAAACATCCCTGAAATTTTGAGTGCTGAAAATAAAACCTTTAAATAAATAATTAAATACAAAAGCAATAAAAGCTAACACGTAAACAACTGTTGCCGACATAATAGATACTTTTTTTTTGTGTTTAATATCATAAGAACTATCAATAGGGTGACGAATAAAATTTCCCATATATAAGATATCTGATAAAACATTTATTTTTCTAAAAGTATTAAAAAAATATTTGATATTATTTAAAAAATTATGCTTTTTATTAATTATCTTGATAAATTGCCAAGTTAGCCCTATTAAAACCAAAACAATTAAAATGAACCCTATATTATTGTTTAACCAATTATTTCTTATTTCCCAAAAAGCTTCTGAATAATCTATTCTATTGTTAGCTATTTTGAAATGTTCTGCAGCTTTTTCATAATTCTGACTTTGAAAATAAGCTTTACCCAAACCATTATGAGCCATTCTTGATCTACCAGTAAGCTTCAAAATTTCTTTCCAATAATCCATACTTTCCAAATATTGTCCTTTTTTATAGAACATAAGAGCTTGATGGGTCATATTGGTTAAAACAGTAGGGTAAAACATGTGAACAATTCCTCTTTCTTTATCTAAAACATAAACATTATCGTTCCCATCTACTGCAATAGACACAGGAACGGTTAAAAACCCATTACGTTCCGCACTGATTGCTCTACCACCAAAAGAATATATTAAATTCCCTTCAGAATCATACTCATATATCAAACCAGTATCAGTTAGAGCATATATTTGATTATAATTTCCAATAGTAATATCAACAAAATTCGGCTCACTAACCATATTATTAGCTTGTTTTAGAATATTATTACCAGAAATATTATGTTTCTTTATAGCATTTTGAGTTACTCCTTGTGTAATTGTATATATTAGTCCTTCATCGTCTATGGTAATATTGTAAAAAGTTTTAGGTATAATATTGAAAAGTTGCGCTTGCTGTTCTTCTGTAAACAAAATATTTAATAACACTTGTTCAAATGAAATTTCTGTTTTATTGGTACCAAAATAACCTAAAAATTCGCCATCTTCGGAAATTTGAATTATCCCATCGTAAGAACCCTCACTAACGATATATATATTTCCCATCTTATCACTAACAACTTTTTTAGGATTATAATTAGCTTTTTCACCAAAAATTATAGATTCTGGACGTTTATACCTTTTTATAAGTTCTCCTTCTTCCGAAAACATCAATACTTCTTTTAAACCATAATCCGCTACAAGTATTCTTCCTTTATCATCCACAAAAACTCCTGTAGGTAAACTCAAAAAATTTTTCCCAATATAGGAGATGTTATTAATATTTTCAAGATCTACTATTACTATTTGACTGTTACCACTTTCGGCTATATAGATCTTCTCATTTTTTATAAACATATCTTCAGGTGATTTTAAATTAATATGTTTAAAAAGTATATCACCTACAAGATATGCATCCTGAGTTCTAATCCACGTTCCATCTTCTGATAAAGTATACGTATAAGCGGTTGCATTCTCATTGCTTATCTCAGCAAAAAGAATATAAGGGAAAAACAAACATAATAAAACCAGCATTATTTTTAATAGATTAATATGAAAAATATTTTTAATTTTCATACAAAATCCTCCAGAAATTGAAAAATTACTTTAATCCAGAATACATCATTGTGTTCATAACTCTTGATTGAAGAATAATAAAGAGAATCAAATTAGGAAGAAACATAATTAGAGACGCAGCAGCTGCCATTCCTTGACCTGCAACAGTGTTACCAGTAGTAGATGCCAGTGTATTCATATAGAAAGCAAATGTTTTTAAAGTTTCATCATTTATAAACATAGATGAAGCTTCTAAATTATTCCAAGAAGTTTGAAAAGCTAATATTGCTACAGTTGATAAAGCAGGTTTAATAAGTGGGATTATTATTTTAACCAAAATGTAATAATCGCTTGCTCCATCTATCTTTGCCGCTTCAATTAGTGAATCAGGAACTTGATCAATAAATTGTTTAACAAGGAATAAACCAACTGGCATAGCTAAAATAGGCAAAATATGTGCTAAAAAATTATCTATAAGGCCAAGCTTCACAATTACTAAAAAACGAGGAATGCTAACAGCTACGGGAACAAACATTAAAGCTAAAGTATTTATATTAAATAACATATTTTTACCTTTAAATCTTTTCTTTGAAAGAACATATCCTGCTGAAGCGGTAATCCATAAAGTAAATAAAACACTGAACAAAGTTGATAATAAACTATTGAAAATATATCTTGAAACAGGAACATTAGATGTTGTAGTTGCAGAAAACAATCTTTTAAAATTATCCAATGTTGGTCGACTAGTAAAAAAACGAGGAGGAAAAGCAAATAGTTCATCAATAGGCTTAAAAGCATGAAAAACAATAAAAAGTATTGGCAAAACCATAAAAACTGCAACAGGTATTAAAATAGCAAAAAATTTAATCTGACTTTTATCAAATTTATCAGGATTTATATGTGTAGCTCGTAAATTTGCCATGGATTTACCATCACTCCTTTTCTCCAAATAGGTTCCATGAAACACGAGAAGCTATCCAAACAATAATCAACAAAACTACCGAGGCAGCTGCGGCATATCCCATTTCGTATCTAATAAACCCATAATCCTCTATATGATTAACTATCAATTGAGCTGCATATTGAGGTGTGGGATTAGAACCTGATAATGCTACTCCTAACCCACTAGTTGTAAATGTGTTAACTATAGCCATAACCGCTCCAAATAACATCTGCGGTCGCATTGAAGGAATAGTTACATAAATAATCTCTTGAAATCTGTTACTAACTCCGTCAATATACGCTGCATCGTACAATTCTTGATTAACATTTAAAACTCCTGCTAACATAGCTAAAAACCCCACACCCATACTACTCCAAAGCGAAACAATTATTACTATGGTCATTAAATACTGGGGAGACTGTAGCCATTGGATCGGTTCGGTTATTAACCCAATTCCAATTAAAAAACTATTTAAATATCCAAGTTGATTGCCACTAAAAATTATGCTCCAGATAACACTCATCATTACACCAGTTGTCATAGATGGAAGATAAATAAGAATGGCTATAATAGTTCGAGGTAATTTTGGAATTTGCGCTAACATCCATGCGAAAATAAATGAAAGAATATATCCGCCTGGACCTACAATTAAAGCATATTTAATAGTATTAGGTAAGACTTTTTGCATAAACACCGTATCTTGTGTTAATAACGAAATGTAATTATTTAAGCCAATAAATTCGGGAGGCTGTACAGCGTTAAAATAGCTAAAAGATAAAATTATCGCTCCGACAACTGGTATCAATATAAAAAGGCAGAAAAGAATTATATAAGGAGACAATAAAACCCAATGTGAATATTTATGAATAAACCTTTGCTTTATTTTCATCTATTTCTTTCCACCTCATCTATAATATCTTCTATAGTTGGAATTTTATAATTTCTTACCACCTCTCCATTTTTGATATAACCAAATTCTTCCATCTTACGTAATATTTCTCTATTCGCAGTAATTGCTGCTTTATCAATTGCTATTCTTATTTCTTCTCCATTCATTACAACATCAGTCCAAGCATTACTTATTTCTCTTTCCACCATATAACCAGCTGGATGACGTGGTATTTCTTTTATCCATTCCCATTGTTCTAATATAATTTTCTTGTGCTCCTCAGGAAAAGCTAATTCTTCAAAAGCTACCATATTCGCAGTATTCCACATATATTCCGGTCCATACCTAGTTTGCATCCTATAAGCATACTCCACCTGAGTATCTTTGGAAAGCCACCATTTTAAAAATTCCCACGCTTCTTGTTTTTTGGTACTATTAGCAAATATAACATCTGCTCTATCGCTTCCAACTTGATATCTTAAAATTTCTCCCTTTTCGTTTTTTATCCCAGGTGATAAGGCAATTCCCCATTGTCCAGCTATTTCAGGAGCTGCGGTCATTAACATAACATATGTTGTAAAATTTGAAACCCCTAAAGGTATCCTACCGTATCTAAATTCATTATAAAAATTTGGTACACTTTGAGAGATGCTGTAAATTGTAAAAACCTTTGTCATTATTTCAAAACCCTTAATGGAATTTTCTTCATTTATAGCTGTTTTTAAACCATCCTCTGTATATAATCTTCCTTCGCTTTGAAAAATGAAAGGCGCTGTTGTATAAAAAGGTTTTAGCCCTGTCCATCCTGCCATCGGTAAATAAAAATTCATAGAATTTCTATACAGCGTCGACATTGTAAGCTGAACATCTTCCCAAGTTTGAGGTATTTCTAAATTTAAGCTTTCAAGAATGTCATTTCTATAGAACAATACATAAAAATCCTGCGTTTCTGTAACTCCATAAACCTTACCTTCTACAAAATAAGGAATCAATGTTTCCAAATTGTATTCTTTACTAATATATTCCCAAAAGTCTTCAAATTCAGTTAAGTCTTGTACCGCACCTCTAATAGCCAAATCGTACGGAATATAATTACTTATTCCTAAAGCTATATCCGGGTTTACATTTGCGGCATTTGCCAAAATTAATCTCTGCTCATTTGGCATAACCGAAAATCTAATGTTTATACCGGTTTTCTGAGTAAAGTCCGAATCTGTCATTTGTTGCAACATTTCAACATATTGAATTGGTCTATTTACCCAAACTAAAAGTTCATCGGATTTCTTATCATTAACAGCCATATATTCCTTGTTTCGAGGGAAAAAAGAATAAATAAATCTTTTAATACCTTCAATAAACCTTTTAAAAAGGCCTACATCATTTTCAGGTAAATATGGAGAACTTAATATATATATCCTATCAAGAGTCAACGACTGTACAGAAAGTATATCTATAGTTTCCGATATTAAGTTAGAAGCTGAAGAAAAACCTTCATTTAATTTACTCAATTGAGTAGGTATTTTGCTCGGATCTTTTAATAAATCTCTGATATTATCAGACGCAATTTTTAAGTTAACCAAAGACGCTGGTTTTTGATTATATAGAATTTCAAGGTCATTATAAATATTATCAATTTGATTAGCCCAATTTTCAAATTTTTGAACAATCCCGGGAAAATATAATTCCATATCCCATTTTCTGTTTCTATCTACTACACCTCCGGTTATTTTTCTTATCTCCAAACCAGTTTGATTTATATCATCCATAATTCTTTTTAGTTCGAAAACTATATTATTTAAAGGTGTTGCATCCACTTCTAAAGATATAGTATGAACTCCCTTATCTAACCATATTCCGAATGGTTCATTAGTTGTTTCATCCTTAAAAAGAATATTTTGATATTTATTCCCCGTATATGGGAACTTATAACTCGCTGCTTCATAGAAAGGGATTTTTTCATCAATATAAATATTCCTAAAAGTTGAAATTCCTGCATTTATAGATTGAGAATATCTAAAAACTATATAATGCATACCCGGATTTTCTACTTCAAAAGTCCAAGTTATCCTCTGTCCCACTTTATTCCAGGAAGCTCCATCTATAATATTTAACTTTCTTATATGCGTTTCGTAAGGATGAATAGAAGGGTCCTGCTGATTACCCGGTCTAACAAATGAATCAGTTTTCACGTTATAATCTTCTGCTTCTATCTCTATATAAACATTTGTATCTTCAATTTGAACTTTTGGTGTATCTAAAAAATACTGATCATAACTTTGTAAAGGTTCATACTTAAACAAAGTAAAACTTTTTATAGTTATAGGTTGAGAAATATTTTTAACTTTAAAAGAATTCTCTCCTTTTTTTAATTCAAAAACATAAGGTAAAGAAGATAAACTAGAATAATCTTTTATATATTCTTTATGAAAATTATCTATCTTAATTTGTCTTGGAACAATCTCATTTCCATATCTATCGTGCGGATATTCTTTGGATTCATCAGCCCAAAGTGCTGGAAGGTATGAAGTCAGTTCTTTATTCTCCCATGAAATAGAAATAAGTGTTGGTAAAACTTGATCAGAATTTATCTTATATTCTAAAATCATGGTATATAAGCCATCTTCTGGAACGTTAAATTTAAATTCCAAAGTTTCTTCAACATTTAAAAAAATACCACTCTCGTTTTTCTTTTCACTCAACGAATTTTCGAAAGTAAAAGTTTCAACTACGCTTCCCTCGTTATAAGTCAACCAAGATTCAAAATTTGCTTTTAACATATCTGTCATAAACAAAAAAAATAGAAAAAAAATTATTCGTTTCACTAATTTTGATTGTTTGAAAAACATTTTTAACCTCCAAAAACATTTTCTACACAACATATCAAAATACACTTTAAAAATATGTTTTTAAGAAAGTACTTTAGGCAAATTGCCTAAAGTACTTTAAAAAAATGTTTTTCCATTATATATTCATTTTTATTTAGATGGTTTAAAATTCTTTTGGACTTCTATTAGTTGAGAATCAAAAGTTTTCCAAGCATTTTGAATTATTTCATTAGCCCTTGCTTCCAATTCTGCTGCTATTGCAGCTGCTTCTACTTTTCCTTGCCTAATCTCTTCGCTTCTTGGAATTATTACCTCGTTCAAAGCTCTGCTCCAGTCGGGCACAATCTTATAAAAATCTGCCCAAAAAGCTTTATCAACATTATCATACATATATTTAACACCATCAGGAACAAAATCTAAGGATTTAAACATGGCAACAACTTCTGGTTCGCTTGTAGATGGTATAATAAAATCAGGTGTAAAATTCCCTGCCGCATCTGTTTTATTCTTTAAAATATTTAGTCTCGTTAAAACTCCATCCTTCCCATAAGATCTCCATTTTAGAAATTCAAAAGCTGCTTCAGGGTATTTTGTAGTAGAGATCATAAATGCGTGATCAGCGTGAAGAGCTTCTCTATATCCTACATTGGGATCTTGTGGTAATGGGTACATATCAAACATATAATTCATAGTTCTTATCCAACTTAAATCCCAAGTTCCATGAAAGCCCATCAATACCTTTCCTTCTCTTAAAGCATCAGCATCTTTTCCAAATTTTTTTTGGTAATCATCGAGGCCTCCTGCATTCCGAATTGCATCATTCTTTAGATCATCTGATACTAATCCAGGAACAGATTTAAGATTCTTTTGAAAGTTAATCGCTCTAACCCAGCTTCCTTCAGTAAAGCTAAATTTTCGATCTATTGGGTCATAAGCCAGTTGATGTAAATTTTTACTAAACATACCTGTCATAACTTCGTCAAATCCCCACAAATGGTTTATCCCAGAATATAAGTTTGTTGTTGCATTAATGAGATATTCTCTAAACTCATCAATCGTCCATTCGTATGAAGGTGGATCCATGTTTAGTTGTTCTATTAAATCCAAATTAACCATAACTGCACTGAACTGTAAATTAGATGGAAGTGCATAAGTTTTTCCATTGAATTTATACCTTTCCATTAATTTTGGATCAACATATTTAAACTCCTCATCTTTTTCCAAAAATTCATCTAACGGATATATCCACCCTTGAGAAATTGGGTAAGTCAAATTTTCCCATCCATAAACAACATCGGGTAAAGTCCGAGCAGAAGCTTGTGCACTTAGATATTCGTTTAAATCACCATCAAAAATAACGATTTGTACTTCAATATTAGGATATTCTTTGTTGAATTCTTTAACAAATGCTTGCTCTGTTTCAAAATCCCAACTTCTTACTGCATATACAATACTACCACTGATATCATTTTTCCCTGCTCCAAAACTGAAAGTGTTAAAAACACTTAAAACAATCAATACGATAAGAACTGTTCTGAGTTTTGTTCTCATTTGCCTCTCCTCCTTAATAAAAAATTTTTTTACTCACTTTAGAAATTACAAAATAAGACCTGGAACTATTTAATTCAAAATTCTATTTTTAGAAACGTTTCATTTATAAAGTGTTTAAAAATCTTTTGTTACCTACCAAATCCATATAAAATAAAATTTATAGATATTCTTCTATCTCTTTTTCAATCGCCATTATAGCAGCTCCAAAAGCTATACTTTTTTCATTCAAATTCGAACTAATTAATTCACATTTGTTTGTAGATAAAACTTGAGAGTTGAATAGATTTTTCATTTTTTCTATCGAGTAAGGCAAAATAGGAGAAATTTCTCCGCCAATTATAATATGTGAAGGATTTATTATATTAGCCAAATTAGCAGATAAAATTGCAAGATAATATGCTTCTTCATCTAATATTGAAAGAGCTAACTTATCATTTTGTTCAACTAATTGGTGAAATTCATCAATATTTTTGACTTTTTTATTTGTTTTTGAATTATAACAACGTATCATTTGCGGTAAAGAAGCCAAAGCTTCAACGCATCCTTTTCTTCCACAACTACAAAGTGGACCATCTAACTTAATAACTGAATGGCCTGCTTCCAAAGCCGCCCCATTTACACCTCTAAAAATTTCTTTTTTTGTAATCAAACCAGTTCCGATACCCTTTCCCACTATTATGCCTAAAACCATAGAATCTAATGGAAGCTTATTAAAATGATACTCGGCAAACGTCATTAAATTAGCTCCATTATCTAAAAATACAGGTTTTTGTAATTTATCTTCTAAAATTTCTCCTAAAGAAATATTTCCCCATTTTAAATTTGGAGACAACAACAGTTTTTTTTGATCTGCACTAACTATACCTGGCACTCCCAAACCTACGCTTATGATGTACTCTTTTGAAATGTGACTTTCATATAAAATTTTGTCATACATTTCTTGGATAATGCTAGTTAAAGATTCTACTGTTATATTATTATCTATTTTTTTACTTTTACTCTCTATAATTTCGTATACTAAATTTAAGAGTACTACATCAATATGTGATTCCCCTATTTCTATGCCGACAGAGAATGAATTTTTTTTGTTTATATCTAAAAAAACAGGAGGTCTTCCACCTGTACTTTTTCCATTCGTTTTTTCAATAAGAAAGTTTTTTCCCAAAAGCCTTTGAATGCATCTACCGACTGTAGATTGACTTAAATGAGTTATTTTTGCTATTTCTGTTCTTGAGATCAATGGTTTATTTTGAACAGTTTTAAAAACTTCCAATACGTTTTTTGATTCCACATTTGTCCTCCCACATTTTAGTTTTTTAATAATAAAAACCTATTTTTATTATTAAATTATAGATCAAAATAAAACTTTTTTTCAAGTTCGAAAAAAGCCGTGGAGAAACAAATAAAAGAAGTCTTATACAAATATTTAGTTTTTTTAAATTATTTCGCATGATTTACTTTCTTTCAGACAGATAGTAATTTTAAATTAACTAAAAAATATATAAATGTTTCTTTAGTCACACAAAAATAAAAAGAGAACGAAAAATCGTTCTCCGGTTCCTTCCCTTTTCTTTGAAGATATCTTTGGAAACTTTCTTATCATCCTTTTCAAAGTACTTAAGGATATCTCAGATACTTGGTGTATCTTTGAAAGCTCATACAAAAGGATATGATATCATTTCAAAGACATCTAATTATGATCTAACCAATTGTTTTCACGAACATTTAATATGATCTAACGCGGAAGACTTGATTTTTTCTTTTTTTATGTTATAATAATAATGATAATTGGTGAAATTTAATTAAAAAAATGATTGCCGAGGGCTTTTCGCCCTCGAGCTTTTTTATAAAACTATTTTGGATTTGTTGAATGGAAGGAGGAACTACGATGCTAACTGATAAAGAAGTTGAACAGCTAATTTGGGAAAAGGCAAGTAATATAGCTGATCAATTAAACCTAGAAATATTCGATATTGAAATCAAAGGAAGCCAAAAAAACAAGATTCTAGAAATAACAATAGACAATCCTTCAGATTACGTTTCAATTAACGATTGTGAAAGATTTTCCAAAACTATTGATCCATGGCTTGATGAAATACAACCTTTCCCAAATAGTTACGAATTGGTTGTCAGTTCACCTGGTTTGAATAGAAAGTTAAGAGGAAGTAATGACTACCTTAGATTCAAAGGAAAATTAGCAAAATTTGTTCTGAAAAACAAAGAAAAAAAGAAAACTGTCTTAGTAGGATACATAGGTAATGTCTCTGAAGAAAGTCTCGAAATAACCGAAAAAGAAACTGGCAACTTATTTACAATAGATTTAAAAGATATAAATAAAGCAAATTTAGAAATTGAATTGCAAAAAAATGAAAAGTCAGGAGGTGCACAAAAGTGAATTTAAATTTATTAGAAGCTTTAGATGCCTTAGAAAAAGATAAAGGCATCAGTAGAGACTCGTTAGTAGATATCATAGCAAAATCAATAAAAAGTGCTTACAAAAAAAATTACGGTACGAAAAACGTTGAAATTGAAATCGATAAAAATTTAACAAAATTAAATGTGTATCAAATATGGAGAGTTGTTGATGAGGTAGAAAATCCAAAAGAAGAAATATCTCTTGAAGATGCACAAAAGATTGAACCAAAGATAAAAATAGGAGATACGATCAAAAAAAAGATAAACCTTAAAAAAGATTTTAGAAGGGTAGCTGCTCAAACTGCCAAACAAGTTATTCTTCAAAATCTAAAAGAACTTGAAAAGAAAAATCTATATGAAAAATACAGTGCCCTGAAAAATAAGGTATCTACTGCAGAGGTAGTTCAATTAAGCGAAGACCATATAGATATAAGAATCGGAAAATTAGAAACAAAATTACCTATAAAAGAAACCATCCCTGGTGAAAATTTTAAAACTGGAGAATTGATAAAAGTATATATAAAAAATATACAACAAACTTCTAAGGGGCCAAAAATAATGGTTTCAAGAACTGCTCCTGAATTTGTTAAAGAATTGCTATACTCTATAGTACCTGAAATAGAAGAAGGAATTATTAAAATTGTAAAAATAAGTAGAGAACCTGGAATAAGGACAAAAGTTGCAGTTGTTAGCAGTATGTCTGCTGTTGACCCCGTCGGAGCATGTATAGGTGAAAAAGGATCTAGAATCTCCGAATTAATAAAAGAACTAAAAAATGAAAAAGTTGATATTATTGAATACTCTGAAGATCCTAAAATTTTTATAAAAAATGCTCTTGCTCCAACCGAAGTAAAAAACATAATACTAAATGAGCAAGAAAGAACTGCTTTTGTATATGTTCCAGAAGATCAATTATCGTTAGCTGTTGGAAAAGGAGGACAATCAGCAAGACTTGCAGCAAAAATCACAGGATGGAAGATAGATATTCATTCGCTAACTCATTAAAGTAAAAATTTTTACTATAACTAAAAATTGCCGTATCTAAGAACGGCAATTTTTATATTCGACATAGAGATAATTCTAAAGTTTATTAATATAATTAAAACAGTTTAAATCTTAAATTAAACGACCATTACGCACTAATACCTACTAAAAATCAGAAAAGGTGGCTAAAAAATGAAAAGAAAAGACCTTAAAAACTTTAATTTATCAGCAATGTTCATCGCTTTAGGACTCATTTTGCCATTTTTAACTGGTCAAATCCAACAAATAGGAAGTATGTTACTTCCTATGCATATTCCTGTTCTTTTATGTGGTCTGATTTGTGGTTGGCAATATGGGTTATTTATAGGTTTTTTACTTCCGCCTCTTCGTTCAATTATTTTTGGAATGCCTCCGATGTTTCCAATCGCTATTGCCATGGCATTTGAACTTGCAACTTACGGTGCAGTAATTGGTTTTTTATACCATAAATCCATTAAGAAATCTATCGCTTCCATTTACCGTTCTATGATTGGAGCCATGATATCTGGAAGAATTATTTGGGGACTTGTTATGATTTTTCTTTTAGGAATAAGAGGAAATGTTTTTACATGGCAAATGTTCATAGCTGGAGCTTTTTTAAACGCAATCCCAGGAATTATTTTACAGCTTGTTCTTATACCTTCAATTATGGTAATACTTGATCGTACTAACCTTGTTCAGTTCACTAAAAAAGTAGAAAATTAAAAAAACACCGCGTTTTTAAAACGCGGTGCTTTTATTTAAGGGCGGGACATGGGCAGAGAAAAAAATTAGAAAGGGGGCGATACCTACTCTTGCACGAAAGAATCGTACTACCATCGGCACGATACGGCTTAACCGTCAGGTTCGGTATGGGTCTGGGTGTTTCCCGTATCGTTTTCTTCACCCCCTATTACTCACTCACTAGTGCATAGGGTTTTTGAATGTCCAAAGCCTCGGGCTATTAGTACCGCTCGGCTCAATACTTCTCAGTACTTACACCTGCGGCCTATCTACGTCTTCTTCTCAGACTGCCCTTACCTCCTTAGAGTGGGAAGCCTCGTATTAGGGCCCGTTTCCCGCTTAGATGCTTTCAGCGGTTATCGGTTATATGTGTGGCTACTCAGCTCCTGCTACTTGCATAACAGCTGATTCACCAGGGACATACTCACTTCGGTCCTCTCGTACTAGAAGTAACCCCCTTCAAGCTTCCTACTCCCGCAGCAGATAGGGACCGAACTGTCTTACGACGTTCTGAACCCAGCTCACGTACCGCTTTAATGGGCGAACAGCCCAACCCTTGGGACCGACTTCAGCCCCAGGTTGCGATGAGCCGACATCGAGGTGCCAATCCACGCCGTCGATGTGAACTCTCGGGCGTGATTAGTCTGTTATCCCCGGGGTAACTTTTATCCGTTGATCGACGGCCCTTCCTCTCAGAACCGCCGGGTCACTAAGTCCAGGTTTCCCTCCTGTTCGACTCGTCAGTCTCTCAGTTAAGCAGGCTTTTGCCTTTGCACTCTTCAGTGGATTCCCAACCCACTTGAGCCTACCTTCGAACACCTCCGTTACTCTTTGGGAGGCAACCGCCCCAGTTAAACTGCCCGCCTAACACTGTCCAGCTAGCGCTCTCCACACTCCACTGTTAGTAACCCATCGTTGAAAGGGCGGTATCCCACCATCGGCTCTACCTGACCTGGCGATCAGGTTTCTTCGCCTCCCGCCTATCCTGTACATCCAACGATAAGTTACAATGTCAGGTTACAGTAAAACTCCACGGGGTCTTTCCGTCTAGCTGCGGGTCCTCGGCATCTTCACCGAGTCTGTAATTTCACCGGATCCTTCGTTAAGACAGCTCCCTAGTCGTTACGCCTTTCATGCAGGTCGGAACTTACCCGACAAGGAATTTCGCTACCTTAGGACCGTTATAGTTACGGCCGCCGTTTACCGGGGCTTCAGTTCGTAGCTTCCACCACTCCCCTTAACCTTCCGGCACTGGGCAGGCGTCAGTCCCTATACTTCCACTTTACGTGTTCGCAGAGACCTGTGTTTTTGGTAAACAGTCGCCAGGGACTTGTCACTGCGGCTCTGTCCACGAGTCGCCTCGCTTCCAGTCCACCCCTTCTCCCGAAGTTACGGGGCTATTTTGCCTAGTTCCTTAACGAAGGTTATTCCGCTCCCCTTTGCCTTCTAAGCTCGTCTACCTGTGTCGGTTTCCAGAACGGTCAGAGTAAGTTTCTTCACTACACGAGGCTTTTCTTGACAGTGTGACTGTCTACCGTCGGCCTTGCGGCCTCCCCATCACGACTCCTCCTCCACCGGCGGTTTTCCCTACCAGCTTCTTCGGCATCGTCGCTTGGAAGACTTTTCAACTTCGTCTCGGTAGCTTCGCCTCCTGTGTCCCCCCTTGTAGCTCCTCTTACTCCGGTACGGGATTCTTTACCCGTTTCCCATCGGCTACCCTTTTCAGGTTTACCTTAGGTACCGACTTACCCTGGGCGGACGACCCTTCCCCAGGTACCCTTAGACTTCCGGGGTGGGAGATTCTCACTCCCATTTCGTTACTCATGCCTGCATTCTCTCTTGTGCTTCGTCCAGCTAACTTTTCAGTTAGCCTTCTCCCTAACGCACATCGCTCCCCTACCTATAGCCTTTACGGCTATACCGTAGCTTCGGTGTACGACTTTAGCTCCGTTACATTTTCGGCGCAGTCCCCTTCTACCGGTGAGCTGTTACGCACTCTTTTAAGGATGGCTGCTTCTAAGCCAACCTCCCGGCTGTCTCAAGAGGTCCACTTCCTTTCACACTTAGTCGTCTCTTCGGAACCTTAGCTGTCGGTCTGGGCTCTTTCCCTTTCGACCATGAAGCTTTTTCCCCATAGTCTTTCTCCCTGCTTCTTAGTTATGGCATTCGGAGTTTGATTGGTTTCAGAGGTTTACCCCCCTACGCCATTCAGTGCTCTACCTCCATAACTTATCCACAGAGGCCGTGCCTACACACGTTTCGGGGAGAACCAGCTATCCCCAGGTTCGGTTAGCTTTTCACTCCTACCCACATGTCATCCGAGAATTTTTCACTATCCACCGGTTCGGACCTCCACTTGGTTTTACCCAAGCTTCATCCTGCACATGGGTAGCTCACCTGGCTTCGGGCCTATAGTATAAGACTTTTCGCGCACTTTTAATACTCGGTTTCCCTTCGGCTTCGCCTTTTCCGGCTTAACCTCGCCTTATACTATAACTCGCAGGCTCATTAATCAAAAGGCACGCGGTCACTTTCGCTCCCGCTTCCTGTAGGCATACGGTTTCAGGTTCTTTTTCACTCCCCTCCCGGGGTCCTTTTCACCTTTCCCTCACGGTACTTTCCACTATCGCTCAGCTAGTTTGTTTAGCCTTGGATGGAGGTCCACCCAGCTTCACGCAGGATTCCTCGTGTCCTACGCTACTCGGGATTAAAGCAGTAAAGTATATAACTTTACGGCTACAGGACTTTCACCTTCTTCGGTAAGCCTTCCCAGACTTTTCGCCTTAGCTTATATACTTTACCCCCTATCTGGCAGTTCGGGTAGCTTTATCCCTCAACCCAGTCGTGACAACGCCTGCCCGCTTTTACATCACAACTGTTTGGGCTTCTCCCTTTTCGCTCGCCGCTACTCGGGGTATCTCTTTTTGATTTCTTTTACTCTGGGTACTGAGATGTTTCCCTTCCCCAGCTTCGCCTCCTGTTTCCAGGATGCCTTTCGGCAGGTTGCCCCATTCGGATACCTGCGGATCTTCGCTCGTTTGCAGCTCCCCGCAGCTTTTCGTAGCTTACCACGTCCTTCTTCGCTTCTAGCTGGCTAGGCATCCACCGTATGCCCTTCTTACTTTGGACTTCCTT